>JAEUSD010000019.1:0-4429 GCA_016788825.1 Candidatus Doudnabacteria bacterium
CAACTCGGTCTTAGCTTTCTGCAAAATATGGACAGCCGCCAGCGTGATACTTACCTACTTGCGGGGGTGATCGGGCTACTCGTTATCATGCTTATCGCTGTAGGAGTTTTGCTTTCTGGTGGCCGTAAACAAAATCATACAAGTGCTTATGAAGGGCTTACTTACTAATAAAACTTTAATATTTGCTTCGATCGCTGTTGTCGGCCTCTTCACGTGGTTCATTTGGAAAGGTCCTGACTTTCTGAAATATCTTGATTCGTCGCTATCAGATCCAGCCAGAGAACAGCTTATTTCTTGGTGTGCAGATAGTAGTATTAATACTTCCTTGCGTGAGGTTATTTGTCTAGATGCTAAGAAGCAGGGCGGGAATAACGGGCATGACGTTGGGGTGCTAGTAACTGATTTCTTTTCAGTAAAAAATGATCTCGAGCCACGTTACTTCACGATTGGTGATAAGAACAAAATAGAAATCTATTATCACGATGATAGTTTGTGTTTGGGACCTTGTGGTGGTGACGGGGGCGAGTATGAAACATGGTTCCTAGCTGCAAATGACAAATATGTAGGCACGATTAAACTGTTTAGTTACTGGAAGAACTCTAGCCAGGCTGCTTGGGAAGAAGTTGAAGATGCAATTTACTTTTATTTCTATGATGATTTAAAACCTTTGAGCAATGCACGAGATAGCAAAGTGGTTTTCAAGTACAATTTCACCGAGGAACAGTTTTACGTGTTGAATGTAAGTTCTCCTGAGGTTGAAGATGCAAATGTCGATGAGGTGACATTAGAAAACCTTACTCTGAGATTTACTAAGGGTGAAAAGGTACTGGAAGAACTGGTTTTAAAACCTGCAGATTTCAAGCTGTTGAAGCTTATAAGCGGGGGTTATACGATTCAGATGCTAAGCGATGCTCGATGTACTTACTCTGAGTGTTTGGATTGATGCGTTCTGATTTGTTGATATTTACGTTTTGGATTCCCAGGGGCATAATTGCTAGAGCCTTATTCCCACTGAAAGATAAGTACAAGATTTTGTATGTTAGTGGGGACTGCGGGTTACGAACTCTGGAATCTCAGGTTGTGAAGTTAAAACCACGATACATCCTTGGTCTAGGGTATTATCGCAAAGGTATGAAATACATTCGTAGCGAACAAACTTTCCAAAATAGTTATGGCAAATCTGTTATTAGCCCTGAAGGAAAAGCGGAGTATGCGAGTACCTGGAAGCTTTCACATGAACTGATCAAAGATGCGTTTAATGCCGGTAATAGTAGGTGCAATCAGTTCGCTTATACAGTTGCTGATGTAATTGAGAAGAACAACTTGTCTGGAACCAAATTCGCATATTTACACGTTGCTCCTGATTATCCACATGACAGCTTGCGTATTGCAATCACTGATGTGCTTGAATCTGCAAGTTAGGATTCTTTTGGTGGGAGGGCATTACCCCCCTCACCCGTGGTACCATTTACAATGTGCCAATAGGCCTCAGCGACAAACGGTGCAACTATCTGAGGATAAAGCGTAGAAGCACTATGGCCGAGCTCCCTTTTGATCGGAACAAGTCCTGCAGGGCCGATCTGAAGCTCCTCCCATCTACGCATTCTCCTTAGCGCCCCTGGTTGACGTTGGGTGTCTTCTAGAGGGAATATACTATCTCCGGAAATATGAACTAATTGTGCTGCTATCTGACCAAATTCGTTAACAAATTTTTCTACTTGCTCTGAAGTAGGAGCAAAATCATCTCTCATATTAAATAAGCCTTCCAGAATATAGATTGAATCGCGAGATCCAAACGCATTTAAGAGTAACTTTAACTTCTCTGGGGCTATTCTTAGATCTTCGTCCTTCAGGGTTGAAGGAAAGAAGTTTATAACCGTTGTTTCTTTTCTGAGATATCCTATAATCGCTGAAAGTATTGCTAGGCAGCCAGTATTCAGGATCTGTGCCAAGGGGTTCATCGGTCCTGAAGCAATAGAAATGTACCCCATCAGATTTATTAGTCGATCTACTTCTGGGTTCTCAAAATAGCCCAAAATTTCTTTAAACACGACTGTCTGGGATACAGTACCTCCCTTGGAGTGTCCTCCAACAATTACGGGGATACCTTCAAAGTGGGTCTTCAGAACCATCTGCACAGCATCCGCCATGGTGTCTATTGTGGCGCCTTTATTTGTCCCAGTACTGAAGCCTTGTCCTGGGTAGTCTGTTACACATACAGGAATACCTTCGGCTGCAAGTATTCCAGCTAGCTCTACCAGACTGCCAGCATTCCTACTTCCACCTGGACTGAGGTGCAATATGGGTTTCGGGTCAGTCTCTGCATCCTGAGGAATATCAAAGAAATACGAGCGAACAATTACACCGCTTGGTAGGACAGTATCCAAAATCTTCAAATAGGGTCTCTGGAGCACTTGATCAAGAGCTTCAATGGTAGCTACCCGGTTGTCTTGCTGATGTGGTGGGATCTGCCCAACCTCTGATTCTATGAGTCTAGTTAAGGTGTTTAATGCGTCCATAGGTTGATTATATCAAATAATACTGTTTTCTAGCGGTTTCCTAGATACTCAGGGTCTTCATTCTGTAAATTTAGTGTCGTTATTGTCCATTTGGAAATAAGGTTCTTTCTGAGGTTTAGTTTGTCGAGTAAAGCTAGCAGTAATGTGATTGTGATTAGTATCCCCCAATTTATTAAGATAGCAGTGGGAGAGAGAAGTTGGGTGGTTGTGATGTTAAATATCGATATCACAGTTATCGGGGTAAGGAGGCTTAAAAGAATGGATGCGGCAAAAGCTGGGTAAACACTCCAAGCTATAATCCGTGAAAATAACCTACTGGGTATTTCATAAAGCATAGTGAGTTTTAGAAGTAACGATGTGTAAGTGCCAATGAAGATTGCCGTCCCTGCTATTGGAACCACAATGAAAGTGACGAATACTCCGGAAACCATGCCGCCTTGTATAAAGCCTTCTGCTCCTTTGTATGTAGACAGAAGGTTATTGACAACAAATGCATACATGATTGTGTGGATTATTGCCGAGAGACTTGTAATCATTGGTATAGAATTTATTATGCCATTTCTTCTGATCAGGTATGCGTAGCTCTCAAATACGATAAACCCGAAAACAATTGCAATGATGGGGTGAATATAGAGTAGCGCTAGTAACACAAATACATTTAGCATTAACACGTAAATCTGATCAGCGAGAGCAAAGAGGTCAAATCCGGCATTCAAAAACGCAAAAAATATCTGCTTTGGTGTTTTATCGGTGAGACGGAAGTAAGATGAGAGAATGGGATCACGTTTGGTGATCTGTTTGAGTACTTTTCTTAGGTCTTTTTCTGAGTTATGCATTACTTTCTAGAAATGCTTACCTGAGTGGAACTCGGGTAAGTCTGAACGATCTTCGAGATTATAACAAGAACTTTGAAGTTCTGAGGCAGCATGGGTGTATATATTGCTTTATATAGTCTTTTAAGTTAAATTAACATGTTATATATTTTTAACTGTCCATTATGCATCGTATTACGGCTAAGATCTCGGTTTACTTCGTTATTTTGACTGCATTTTTGGCACTTTCTCTGGTGAGCGTGTCAGCAGCCAATACCTCCAACTTCAACCAGGTGATAAACCCGGGCACCTTATCAATAGATATTGTTGATGCTACTTATGTCACTGTTGCAAACCCAGGAGTTACTTTTCCTGCTATAAATTATGGATTTGCTTGTCAGACAAACACTGCGACTTTTGGGACTGCTACACAGCAGATATACATTCAAAACCCTGACGCAGCAGACAATGGCTGGGTAGCAAGTCTAGCGGGTTCCGCGGTTACGGCAGTGTGGGATGGTGCCGCTGCTGATTATGACTTCAATGATCCAACAGGAACAGGTTGTACAGATGGTGCAGATGCAAGTGACACTGTAGGTGGACAAATGACGATCGACCCAAGTGTATCAACTCTGCAGCTTGGAAGTTGTACTGGAGGATGCTCGGTCGATAATATCACCAAAGGAACGCTAGCAGCTTACAACCAAGGCACAGTTGATAGCATTACCTTGTTGAACGCAGCTGCAGCATCTAGTGATATCGGAGATTGGAGACTAACCGGTGTAGCTGTGAGCCAGAAAATTCCTGCTGAGCAGTTGGCTGGAAATGACTACGATATCAATATGACCCTTAGCATTGTAGCCAACTAGGCGGGAGGCTTAGGGGCTGATTTTGCTTAATTCAAAACCGAGCCCGCTTGCCGGGCTCGGTTTATTAACAAATATTATTCTAGATTATGACCAAAAAGATTATTACTTCCTTCACGTTTGCCCTATTCCTATTATTCTTTAGTTTTCATGTTCCAGTATCCGCTGTTGAATATGGAGGGCTCGGAGGAAAACCTGCTTATCCTGACCCCGACAATCCGCGTACTAGCTC
>JAEUSD010000019.1:4439-24772 GCA_016788825.1 Candidatus Doudnabacteria bacterium
TATGTTTACCGGGTATTGTGCTGATCAATGGTCCGGCAATTAAATACTCATAATTATTTTCTTCATGAAAAGAGTTCTTATTACAGGTGCTGCAGGATTCCTAGGATCTCATCTATGCGACAGATTCTCAGAAGTCTACCGATGGAGCGTTTGCCTGCGAGCAATTTTCTGATTCAAAGGATGGTGTGGGTAAGTGGATAGAGGTTTCTGAGGCAGAGATCGTTGTCAAACCTGGTGCGAACAAGATTGTGGAGTTTACTATCACCCTCCCGGATAACGTCTCTGTAGGGGAAGAAAACGGTTGTATTATGATCCAAGAAAAGAAAACAGAAGGAGGTAATGCGAGTGGGGTAAACTTGTCTTTCAGAACAGGTGCGCGCGTAGTGGTGACAGTTCCAGGTGAGCAAAAGCGCGAATTACGTTTGGTAGATTTTACAGCGGGAATCTCCAATTCAGGTGGGGTGAGCAATAAACTTCAGGTGGAGAACGTAGGGAATGTATCGATTGATGCTGAAGTGGGTTTGGTAGTAGAAAGTATTTTTGGGGTAAGTCTTTCGAATATAAATAATCAGTTCCCAATTTTGCGGGGAGAGGTGAGTACTTTCAATTTAGAGGCGAGTAAACCTTTCTGGGGAGGGTTGTATAGGGTTTATAACACGGTAACGTATGACCCTAGTCCGCAAGCAAGTGTTGGGGTAAATACCGCGTCAGAAGATGTGGTTCTCGTTTCGGATGCGAAATTAATCTTTTTCTGGCCAGAACTAGGAGCATTGGTGTTGGAAGGACTAGCAATTGGTTTGATTGCTGCGCTGATAGTCTATTTCTACCGCCAATATCAGTTGTCAAAACAAGTCAAAAGCGATTGGCAGGATTATGAAGTGAAGTCCGGTGATACATTGAACAGCTTGGCCGAAAGATACAGAGTGAACTGGAAACTAATTGCCCGCGTGAATAAGGTCAAACCTCCATACTCTTTATCAACAGGAAGTAAACTTAAATTACCTAGATTAATGCGTTAGGTGTGGAAAAGAACACTGCTCACAACTTTCGCTGTGTTGTTCGCTGCTCAATTAGCAGGAGGGGCTAGGCTTTTCAGCCCAGTTCAGGTTAAGGCGGAGCCTAATTATGCTGCAACTTCCGGGCAATTGGTAGTCGGTACAAATGCGGCCACAAGTGCTGCCAACACAGGATCTTGGCAAGGCACCATAGGTAATGATGGAAACTATTGGCTTGTAAACCGGGTGGCCGCAGCTACAAGTCTGAACCTGCAAGTCAGGGTCACAGGGGTCAACCTGCAAAATGCCAACAAGCTCATACTGACTTTCGAGGATAGTAATGTCACTACAGCTACTGCTTATCAACACGAAATCTGTGATTGGGTTTCCAGCACAGGAGTAGATGCTGCCGCTGACAGTGAGTGTACGGGGGGGGGTTGGCGAAATTTAAATCCTCGCAAAAGTACGTACAATAACACTGCCGAAACTTCTCGTGTGTACGAGCTTTATGATGGCTACTTTTGGAACATATCTGCGAGTCCTGGTACCCCAATCAGTACCCCTCTTTCAAACTTCGTGAGTGGTGGAACTCAGGCAGTATTGGTAAGGGTGGTTTCTAATGTGAGCGCCACTACTCAATACTACTTAGAGTGGTTTGGAGTTGAACCTGCTATCGATCCTATCTACGAACCTGCCGATATTACTTTGACCGCAGCAGGGACTACTACAAACTATGTGCGGGACCTCATAGGGGCAAATGCTACTGGCGTTGTGGGGTCTGACGGTAATAAGTTAACGATTCCAATGTCAGCTATCAATCAAGCCATAGATGCTAGGTTTGTATTCAAGAATGTACGCAATTATACCGGCGCGAATACTTTCTTGGTTATGCCTGAGATTTGTGTGAGCAATGTGGCACTGACTTTCAATACTTGGCTGTACGATTACAATTCTACGACTTGGACGCAACTGGCAAATAATGTGACCGGGACCGCGTGCACGACTGATACGGAGTATGCGTATTCCTTCAACGCGGACGCGGTCCCGGGCTTCAACTTAGCAAATCATATAAGCAACAATGAAATGATATTTAGAATCACAACAAACGCTCCAGGTACCGTGTATAACCTTCAGTTAGATCGTATATACGCTATGCTTGGGTCTGTAAACAGTAATTCTTCTCAGTGTGAAATATCCTGGGGAACAGGTACTGCGAGTAACTGTACTAATACTAGGACAGTCAATGCCGGAAAAACTGTCGCGACTACCCCAACCTGGCAGGCTACAGCGGCACTAGAGTACCCGAGCAGCTTTTATGGGCTAGATAACGATGATGATGCGACGGGTGCAGAGTACGCTGCATCACAGAATCTATCTTTTCCCATAACAGTCTCGTCGGGTATGCAAGTCAGTGCTATTCACTACGCGGCAAAGTATCGGAGTAATAGCACTGCCCAAACAGCAGATTTAGGGATTAAAGATTTCAGTGGTTTGCAGGGGACTAGTGGCTGGAATGCCACACCTGGAACAGATACGAATGCACTTACTACCTACAGCTGGTTCGATACATGGACTTTGGCAGAATATCAGTCTGCACCAGAGTTCAGCATAGACACGGTAAATAACCTGGCAAATTTGAGGCTGAGGACCAGTGCGGGGACAACTACCAACCCTGGCACTCGTGACTGGGCATTTGCAATGATGAGTATCCGTTGGGTAGAACCAGGGACTGCCCAAACACGTAAAGTTCACTATTTACCCACGGGTGCAAATCTCGCGCTAGGTAACGGGGTAGCCACAAGTGTCTCAAATACTGGCAGTTGGCAGGGTGCATTGGGTAACGATGGTAACTACTGGCAGGTAGCCAGAAATGGTGGTCTCAATCTGCAACTAATGTTTGATGGAGTAGAGATTTATGGCGCGAATAAACTGATCTTAACAGTCGAAGACTCAAATGTCACAACGGGGGATGCTTACCTGCACCAGGTATGTGATTGGGTCTCAAACGTGAGTGTAGACAACGCCGCAGACGCAAATTGTACTGGGGGTGGTTGGCGTACGGTAAATATGCGAGGTGTTGCATACACAAACACTGCAGATACTACACGCACTTATGAGATCTATGATGGGTTTTTCTCTACCAGATCAGCAACACCGGGCACAGTGGTTAGCACCCCTTTGACCAATTTCATTCAGACAGGTACTAATCGTTTTTTGGTGCGTAGCTATTCTACCGTCTTAAGCACGGTGAATTATGTTACTGATTATATGCACCTTGAGGTTGGTATCGACCCTATCTACGAACCTGCCGGAATCACGGCAATTAATAATTATGTACTTAACAGTACCAACTTTATTTCTGATCTAGTTCAGCCTGGGGCTTCGGATGCGAATAAGTTTGTCTTGACGAATAATGCTACTAACCCATTAGATGTGTACTTTAGCTTTAAGAATGTGAATACTTATACAGGAATGAATACTATCTTGGTAAAGCCAGAAGTATGCGTGAGTAATGTGGCACTTACTTGGAGTGTGTGGGTGTACAACTTTAGTACAGTTTCTTGGCAGGCGATTACAACCGGGGGGCCGATTACGGGAACTGCTTGCGCCACAGATACTGCATATGCGTTTGCCCTCAACAATATAACTATTGGTGATTATATTTCGGCGGGAGAAATGCGTATAAGGTTCAGTACTGCCACACTCAGCACCAATACACTTCAAATAGATAGACTCTATCTAATGCTGGGTTCTACAAATGTAGATAGCGGGTTATGCGAGATTTCTTGGGGAACTGGGACTGCAGGTAACTGCACAAATACTAGAGATATCCTAACTACCGAGACTGGCAGCACATCCACGAATACTTGGCAGCAAACTGCCGTACTTGAGTATCCCACGACTTTTTATGGGGGAGATAACGATGATGATGCTACAAATGCGGAATCTGCGTCGGCAAGCAACCTTGCTGTGCCTGTGAGTCTGTCTTCTGCACAAGGAGTTACCGCGATACATTATGCAGGCAGGGCTCGGAGTAACGTTACTACGATGACAACGGCGCTAGGGGTGCGTGACTTTTCTGGTAGGATCGGAGGAAATGGTTGGACAGCTGTGGGTACGACAAATGCCCTTACAACATATACGTGGACGGACTCTTGGCAGTCTGCAGAGTTGCAGTTGAACGCACCGCTTTATGTAAATCTGGCTAACAGTATGATGAACCTCCGTTTGCGTACAAGTGCTTCTACCCTTACTTCTGCCGGGACAGTACGTGACTGGGACTTCTTGATGGGAAGTATTCGCTATATTGGGCCAGCGGCTGGGCCGCTAACGGTTGACATTGTCGACGCTGGAGGCAGTTCTGTAGCTTCTCCAAGTGTAGGTTTCTCCAACCTGGTGACCGTTTTCGAGTGCCAGGACTCCACGGGAACGCTTGGGGTAAGTGCAGAGAAGATTCGGGTTACCAACTCCACTTTCAGCCCTAGTTGGTCTTTGAGCATAGGGGCAACGGGTGGAGAAACTGCGACATGGGCTGCAACGGGAGCTAGTTATGATTACAACGATAATGCTGGTACGCCGACTGGCTGTGGCGACGGCGGTGATGCGGACGCCTTGGCCGGAAGATTGACCTTAAACCCAGCCGTCGCCACTATCACCCCGCAAGTAGGCTGTTCAAATACAGGTATTAGTTTAGGAACCAATAACAGCTTCTTGCAAGGAACTTTAAGCTCAATAAACCTGATGCAGGCAGGGGGAACTGCTTCAACAGGCTGTTACTGGGATCTAACAGGGGTGGGGGCTACGCAACAGGTTCCTGCTGACCAGCCTGCGGGGACATACACCATAAATATGACACTTACTTTAGTAGCAATATAGATGAACCATCAGTACAGTAAAAATTTTAGTATTTGTGTGATTGTGGTTAGTGGTTTGTTCATTGGGATGTCTTTGTTAATGCCTGTAAGTATCTTCGCTGGGAGTAACTTCCAGCAAACTATCAATCCGCTTACAGAATGCAACGATGGTGTGGATAATGACGGTGATGGAGGAATCGATTTTGCTACGGATACAGAGTGTACAAGTTGGTTGGACGATTCGGAATCGGTTACAACCACAACTTCTTCCAGCAGCTCTACCACTACCTCTGCTAGTGCTGGGATTGGGGGACAACCTCCACAGGCAGCGTCTCAGCCCCAAAGTATATTTGAGCTTCCTGCATTTGTGATGAATAAGTTCATAGTTGAGCCTATTGCAGAAGTATTGGGTATAAGAAATGAGATAGACTCTGGTACTTTGACAAATGAGCTGTTTTCTACACTGCGATGTGCTATTGCTATATACTTAATAGCAGTGTTTGCTGCAATATTATGGATAAAAAGAAAGAATCATGAGAGAGAGTCTGACGAAAAAACAAATCAGTAGGGCGGTTTTTTACTTCTTAGCAATCTCTTCTAGCGTAGTAATCTTGGGGATAATACTGATAATAGCTCGCGAAGTAATTTTGTCGAGGGCTAGAACTAACTTGAAGGATACAGCAGAGACTTTTACAAGTCTTTTAACTGAGAAGTTCGAAGCGTATGTGAGCACTTTATATGCAGTCCGTGCTGTGGTTGCTCAAGATCCTGAAATTACTTTGCCGGAGTGGGTCAGCTTGCAGGATTCGATAGCTGTCAAAGATCGTTACCCGGGGATTTCTGGATTCAGCTATATTCAAAAAGTTAATTCAGCCGATATCACCGGCTACGTTGCAAGGGTGAGTGGAGATGCCCAGACCATTGGCTACGATCCGGAGTACAAAAACTTTAAAATAACCGACCAAACAAATCTCCCGACCAGTTACATCGTCAGATATGTCTATCCGCACAACACCTGGTCTCGTACTATTGGGCTTGATCTTTCTTCCAAACCGTCCAGGTATCAAGCGATGCTTATTGCGGGTAGCTCGGCATCCCCTCAGTCTAGTGATCAGCTGTCATTGTTTAATTCGGGGAAGGCAGGTTTCGTAATATTCTTGCCTATATATATTCAAGGGACGGATGAGTCTTCGGGTGCAGAACTGTCTGGAAACCTTGTCGGGTTTGTATCGGCGGTGTTTGAGTCAGATACTCTATTTAAAAAGACCTTTGAGGCTTTACCGGAATCTATGCAGAGTATGAACATAGAAGTAATAAGCTATGATTCAATGGGCGAAGAGGTGGCAGTATATAGAAATGAAAGGACGGGGCGCGATGATTCCGTAAATATGACTATGAAAATAGCGGGTAAAGAATGGATGATTAACTTCTCTGCGGATTATTTGCACAGGCTTCCAGAATGGATTCCGCTGGCTGTGGGTATACCAGTAGTTGGTGTACTATCCCTAAATATATTCCTCTTTAGTCTGATTGGATCGCTTCGTAGAAGAGCAGCTCCTGACCTCACAGAGAATCGGACTCCAGCTTTCTAGCTAAGTGAGCTTTAGATTACAGTGTGAATGGATTAATTTTTCGGAAGTAGAGTCTTCTTGTGATGCTCGTAGGATTTGGTGATCAATTTTTTGAGTACTTCTACGTTCACATCTGCGAGCTTGTTTATGTACAGACAGGATACACTTGTCTTGAATTTTCCAAGCCCCACGAAGTCTGACTTATCTAGCCCATTTGACAAGACGTACAGGGTCAAATTCTGCTTTCGGGGTGAGAATCCAGTGAGGGGCCAATCTCCTTCTTGAGTGCTTCTTTCAGATTTGTAGTGGTACATGCCGAAACCGACGATGCTGGTTCCCCACATGACTGGTTCTTTGCCTGTGATTTCTTTGAAGATCTTCAGCAGTTCAAAGCTATCTTTTCTTTTCCATTCTGGTTCGACTGTGTTCAAAAACTCTTCTGCGGGTTGGGTGGTGGGTTTGGTTTTTAGTTCTGCCATGGGAAATTATATCAGAATTGTCGACTATACTTGGTTTTTCTAGACCGCCCTCATCTGCTTAGCAGCGGCAAGAAAGCACACTCCTTCAGCTAAAACCTACCCACGAACTAGTCGCTCTAATCTCTCATAATTAGGTTTAAGTAATGATGGCACCTTTTCTTCGTTAGCAAAAAAGACAATTCTTAGTGCGTGAGCAAGAAAATAAAGCTCCTCTCTTTGCTTCTCTTCGGCGCTCATATCCAAGAGATTGTAGTAGATTTCAAGCATCTTTTTGTTCTCCTGTACTACAAACAATCTGATTCGGGAAAACTCATATAAGGGATCTCCATAGTTAGCGTCAGACCAATCGATGATTCCTTTAATTTCATTTTTAGCGACAATGACATTGCCTCCATGTAGGTCCGAGTGCAAAAGAGAATAAGTCTGTGGTTCAGGGAGACTCTCTATTCCCGCTTTAATCCTACCTAGGGCGGTTATTATTACCTCTTTGTCCAAGCCGGGATTTTGTATTAAGTTATCCCATTTGTAGTAAGGGTGATTATCACCATATTTGGCACCAAAAGACGACTTCCAGTCAGACCCGGCACCCCGCGAGACCTTAAGAAATGCCCCTGCCTGATTACCTGTTACCTGATGGATCCTCCTAGCAATGGTCAGGAGGGGTAAGAGATACGGGACAATCGTTGGAGTCTCAAAGGCGTCCAGCATCTTCCCTTCAATAAATTCAATTACAGATAATTTGTACTCCTCAGAATAGGCTAAAACTTTGGGAGTAGGTATGCTAATCCCGCTCTCTTCTAGCTTTCTCAGGACTAGGGCATCTACGACAGCGTTATGGTTTGCTTTTGCAATACATTTCTTGCCCGCAGGGGTAGTAAAGATGAAAACCTCATGGTCAAGGCCTGATTCAGGGATGCCAATTATACTTATCTTATTTCCTAACAATGTTTCGACCTTGTTTATTGTCTCGGGAGAGATTGGCATAGATAATTATAGCTATTAGAAGTGAGTAAAGTCGATTACTTGAGGAAGGTGTATTTGCTTTTGACCCCACGGAGAATCGAACTCCGATTACCACATTGAGAATGTGATGTCCTAACCGTTAGACGATGGGGCCACAAGAGTGCCGGAATTATAGCAATAAATTATCCCGCTCTGATATACTTTTTGCATGACCAAGATTATGGGAAAGAAAATTGTAATTGTGACAGTGTTACTAGTGGGAGTCGCAGCGGTAGTACTGTATGCCTTAGTGACAGGGAACGAAACCCAATGCTGGAATCGAGTCATCCCAAACCGCACATACTTGTATTGGCCCGACGGCTGCAAAGGTGCGCGACCCAGCAACGACCGCTTTTGCACTCAAGCAATGGTTGAGCTCTCCAACGATGAGCGAGCAGGTTACGAAGGTTGGGTAGCAAAGGGAAAACCCGAGATTCCAGGATGTTAAATACTGCCAATGTCTAGCAAGCTAAGAAAACTGAATTTGCAGCTTGTGGCGCTGACAGTTGTGTGTGGTGTATTTCTTCTGATGCCTGTCAGCGCCACGGCAGCAACACTCTCCGAGCTGAGGGAGGAGTTTGAGTCTTTGGCTAACTTATCTGCCACTCAGCGTCAATTGAAGGCGAACGAGTTGAGATCGCAGAGTAGCTCTGAGCGTTGCACGTCAGTTGGCCAGAATATCCAGAAACGGATCGATTTCTATGACCTGGTCCACCAAGATTATGCGAAGAGGTTTCTACGCATCCAAACAAATCTAGATCTACTTAACCGACGCCTGGTTGATTTGAACGTTGACACAGACAACTTGGAAAGGTTGATCATTGACTTGCGCGCACAATTAAGAGTGTTTGATGCAGCGCGCAATGAGGTGGTCTTCGCACTCACAGACGCCAAGCAAACTATCTGTGATACCGACCAATCAAATTTCCGGTCGCAGATTTCATCTGCGACCTCCAAACTAGAGGCTATCCGAGAGTTGGCAACCGAAATTTTCGAGCTGATTAATGAGGATATCCGCACTGAGATTCAGGGGGTTAACAAGCAGGTCCAAAACTGATATGGTAGTGCATGGATAGAAACACTTTACCTCCACTTCCTCCAATAGAAGGGTTATCAGATGCTCCACCTCAGTTAGATCCGGCAATGCAAAATGTTCCTCCGACGGTGACGGCTCAGGCTATGCCAGCAGTCTCTGATGTTTCGGCTCCGGGGATGTTGGTTTCTGTGCCTGCTAAAGTTTCTGGTTCACGGCTGTCTAATCTCGCTATTCCTTTGCTTGTCGTTACCATTGTCTTGCTAAGCTCGATGATTGCTGGAGTGGTCTTTTTGACCCCGCAAGGACGTAAACTGGTGGGTATTGATTATTCTGTTGCTAGTTCTCAGTCGACTACATCTGTTACTACTTCTGTGAGTGTTACATCTGCGGCTCCTTCACTCGACCTCTCTGGGGATAATGCTGAGTCTGCTGCCGAGAAGGTGAGCGATGAGATCGACAAAGATCTGGAAGGTATTCAACCGAATGAAGATTTTGCAGATTTCGATGCAGAAGTAGAGTTTGGGCTTTAAGATTAGTTATTAAATACTAATGGCATGCGTAAAATCCTAGTTGTCTTTCTTCTTGTGGCTGCGGGGTTGGTTCTTCCTGCGCAAGTGGTAGCGCAAAACGCAGCCACAGCAAATCCCAGCACCACATCCGCCACCCGTGAACAGCGTCTGTCTGAGCTACGTGACAAAACAGGTGAAGCGCGCTGCAGTATCATCCAAAAGAATATCCAAGCAATGGTGCAGCGCTACGATACTGCGTATGCCAAGCAACTTTCTGCTTATCGTCGTGTTATCGCTAATTTGAATGCCATTATTGAACGTTTGAATGGTTTGGGGCAGGATGTTTCGACACTACAACAGGCGAAGGCTCAATTGGAGTTACTGATAACTGAGATGGAGGGCAAGTTTACAGATCTTGTGGCTAAGGTTAATGAAGCTAAGGGGGAATCGTGTGTTGAAGGTGGAAAGACTTATCGAGAAATTGTGCAAGCAGCGACGCTTTTACTCAGAGATTTACGTTCTAGTTCAACTGCAATCCGAGACTATATATTGGAGAATATCAAGGCGGAAGTGAATAAATTGAAGTAGACTTTTCAAAAAATATTTTGGTGCTATAATCCCTGCACCACTGCCGGTAAAGAAATAGATATTTCTAGATGGTAAATTCTAGTCTGGACAAGTTACCGAACCCGATTTATCACGTCAGTGAGGACTATTTGGGTCTTTTGAGTGACCTTGCAACTGAACCCCAACTTGATCATCTGAATCGTTTAATAGAGTACTACCCCTTTCACGAAGAAACACCTGAGGATTGGAAGACCAGTATTATTCCTATTGCACATAAGCTTTTTGCAGTGCTCCTTCTAACAGGCCAAGAATTTCTGAGAAAAATCACCCCTGGTTGGATAGAGTCGGTCTCCAAAGGTAATGGTCTGCTTAGAATTGCATTAGAGGCTGAATATTGCGCAGTTGTAGCTGAGATTTATGTAGAGGCAAGAGATCAGAATGATGAGATTTATGCGAGTGTTTATAACGCACATTTATGGACCTCCCTGAAGTCTCTACTAGAGAATGCTGAGTTATTAAAGTGGGACGACCATAGAGAATCTTTACAGAAACTTATCAAAGGTTGCTTTGATAAAGTCCACGAGTTAACAGGGGAATTTATAGATCCCAGACTAATTGATCCATATGACGATATATTCCGAGACTCCAAAGTGCAGCTTGTAGATGATGTCTCCCCATTGGGATTTTTTAGTAGTGAGAAGTCAATAGCAGTAGAAAAGAAATGGTTTATAAAAGATGGCTGCATGATATTTACACTCAAAGATATCCCTGGCTATAAACTCATACTACCACTGGGGGGAGCGAGGACTTACACTGATAAAGGTGAATTCAAAATAAGAATCGATAGTTCGTTGTCAGAAAGTAAGATACAAATGGAAAGGACGGAAACCGCTTATTCTGCAGGAGAATCAGTTCTAAGTCAAGTATCAGAACTATTGCTAGACCTTCCTAATTTGAAGAAGAAACTTGAAGCATCCTTAGATAGTTTATCTATTATGAGTGCATTGGTTGATACTGCTGTAAGTTACCTTCTTGAAAAGAAGGATGAGGTTGCGGCTATTTGCAACTACGTAAATTCGAGAACCACTTCTGGTTTTGAAGGTATGGCTTCTGATTCCCTCGTGGAGCTTGCTAACGAGTTAATAGAAAAATACTTGTTTGGTGAAAACGGGATAATTGCGAACCTGATAGTTACTACTAGTGGTAGGAAAAAGCTAATTCCTATTCTTAATAGGCTTCTGGATAGTTCTGAGAGAACTAAAATCTTACCAAGTATTTTAGTAAAGAAGGTGTATTTCTATTTACATCCTTTTGGTAGCAAGGTGATCGCTGACTCAACGATTACCCTTAAAGATCTGCAGCTGAGTCTGATACGATATGCTTCTGATGTGAATAAAATAAAAGTGCAATATTTCTTTAAGCCAGCAAGGGTTGCGGCGGAAATATTAAGCAAAGTAGATGTCCCGAGTTTGGTTCGAAGGGCTGACGAGTTGGATGTAGATGATGATGAGGGCGATGCCAAGTTTGGACTACTTTACGCTCAATTTGATGAAATAAGAAAAAATGCTATTGAAGACAAATTCAATTTACTTAAGGAAGAATTTGAATTTGGCGATGAAGATAATCTAAAATGCTTCTTTTCTGAAATCCGTACCCTCGTGATTGCAGGCTGTACAGACTTCTATGAGAGCTGTGAAAGGGTACAGAAGCGTTTGGGGCAAAGATGGGTTTTATTTAACGAGGCGGTGAAAGAGTTTCAAAGTTGTCATCCAGTTAATATTCAGATGTTAAGTATTATCGATAGACTAACCACATTGCTTACTCAGTTCGTAGGGAATATAAATGGAGCTGGTGTCAAGAAAATTCTGGGGGGAGAAAACTTAGCGATAATTCGAGAGAAACTAAGTGCCCGTTATGCAATTAATCTAGAGAGTGATAACCCCAGCCCCACAGAACTTATCTTAGCTTTGCAAAAAGCTGCTACCCAAATAGGTGGGAACTATGACTAATCTAGATACACCAACACGGCCAATCCACGAATCCCACCGGACGACCTTGATGGTCCCCTACAGCGGGTATCTACTTAGACTGAAGGACGGGTGATTGAGTATAAGAATAGTCAAAATGGTGATTTTGCGGGTGCAATACAAAGCTTACTATTTATACGGATAGGCAGTTAATGGGTTTGGGCCCAATTAAAGAAGCCTAATCACTTCGTACTCTCAACTCGTACCCAAGTTTTTACGAAGTCTTTCTTCATCACCTTGCGTTCCCAGTAGATCATCACCCACATCCATAAGCGAATGGGATAGAGAAGGAGAGACCAGAATAATTGCTGAATATTTGTCGCATAAGACAGAGGGAACCAGAAATATTCCAATTCGCGCCAGAAAGATCGCGTCTTTGTTTCAGGACGGACAATGCCGTACTGCCAAAGTTGAATGTATCCACCCGTGCTCCTATTCTTCTGCTTGAAGTAGTCATTCAACGTCTTAGGGTACTTCACGAATACCTCCGCAGTTGGCTCGTACTCGATGCGGCCGCCGGCGTTGAATAGCACGTAAGAGATGTATGCATCTTCCACAAGACAATCTGTCGGCGGCCGCAACTCGGTGCGCCTGATCGCGTACAGATAGCCACTCATCGGGAAGAAGTTTCTTTTCTTTACAAAAGTGGCGCTTCTACCTTGGGGAGTAGATGTCAAATCGACGTTGCGTTTGTGATGGGCTGCATCTGAAAGCAGATTACCAAAGTAGCCCATCATGGTATCTTTGGCGTCCGCGGAACGCGGACGCCCAGTCACCCCGACAACTTCTGAGTGTTCAAAATGCTTTAGCATGCGACCGACCGGATTGTCCCCGAAGTATGTATCGCCGTCCCCAAAAAACCATACATCTCCAGCGGCGGCGTCCATCAATAAATGCATCGCCGCCGGTTTTCCTCTCCCAGGATCTGAAATATGTTTAAACTTACCTTCAAGTCCCAGCTCGCGAACCTTGATTAGCGCAGCATTTAGAGTCTCCTCATCGGGGCAACCCAGGAGTAACTCAAAATCTTGTCCCCAGGTATCATGCCCACTCACGAAGGTCTCAATACATTTCCCAATGGTGGCAGCTTCTTTGTATGCGGTAATTATCAGCGAAATCATGTGAATTCTGTGCCGATATTGTAGCAGGTAATCTTGAGAAATTTCCGCCTGATTGTTAATATCACTGTCCATGACAACGGTTTCAATTCAAGGATACAAAGGTTCTTTTCACGATGTGGTTGCGAGTGAATTGTTCACGGAGAAACAATTGTTGGAACGAAGTACGTTCAAAGAAGTTTTTGACGATGTCAAAGAAGGACGAGCAGAATTTGGAGTAACGGCGATCGAGAACTCGATCGCCGGTGCAATACTTCAAAACTATGACCTATTGCGTGACTCCGGACTGCAGGTAGTCGGAGAATACTATCTGAGAATTGTCCACAACTTGATGGCCCTACCAGGGGTAAAGATCGAAGATATCAAAGAAGTGTGGTCCCATCCCATGGCACTAAAACAGTGTCAAGACTTTCTTCTGAAATATCCGCATATTAAACAAGTAGAAACTGACGATACTGCGCGCAGCGCGTTGCAAATCAAAGAGCTAAGCCAAAAGACCTCAAGCGCTGCGCCTCAACCTCAGCAAGCTGTAAATTCGGATCCCCGCACCGTTGCAGCCATAGCCAGCAGCTTGGCAGCCGAAACCTACGGCATGGAAATCATCGCTGCCGGCATCGAAGATGACCCGCAAAATTACACTCGGTTTCTACTGATCCAGCGACAAAACAGCGGCAGTGAAGTCGGTTTGAAATCGCAGAAAATCGACAAAAAATTGGAAGATCTAATTATCAAGTTAGACCAAACGCCCGATGATCACAAATGCAAGGTTTCCACTTACGTGGAAACCGCCCATCGTCCAGGCGGGCTACTTCCTGTTCTCCAAGCGATCAAAGACCATGAAGCTAACATGACTATGTTGGTCTCTCGCCCTGTAGTAGGTAAGGCTTGGGAATACGGTTTCTATATCGATTTCGTGATCGAAGAATCAAAAGCAGATGAGTTGTTAGAAATCCTGACTTACATTACAGATGAATGTAAATTGCTTGGCAAATACGCCAATTTTCATCCTCTCAAACAGATAAGTGGTTAGTCATTAGTGGGTAAGGAGGGCAGATGAGTCTTTCTCAGTTTATTTCCTACATGAAGTCGGGTGATATTTTTTTCAATACTTGCTTGAACTTTAGCGATTTCGACTTCCGAAAAGGTTTGACTTTGGTGGTTATTAGCCAAAAGCTGTTCCGCGCGGAGGCGTGCCGCCTCCGCGCGGGCTAAATCTATTTCTTCTGCAAGTTCTCCGGTATCTGCCAAAATTTCAACTGTATTACCAGGTAGAACTTTCAAAACCCCGCTGGAGATCGCTAAAGTAATAGTTTTGTCACCCACCTCCACCTGAATCTCTCCTACACTAATCAGACTCAGTAGCTCTGCGTGCTCAGGATAAATACTTATAATTCCTTGAGGTGTAGGGATACTGATGCAGTCCACTTCTGAGCTAGCAAATATCATTTTATCTGGAGCGATTACTTTGAGACTAAGCTTTGCTGCTGACATCTGATAAATCTCCTTTCATATAGAAATCTGCTTCTGCTAAATGATCAACTTCCCCATTTAAGATACTCTTGAAACTTGCGACCGTATCGCTCAAACTGACATACTTACCTTCCAATCCTGTAAATCTCTCGGCTACAAAGAATGGCTGGGATAAAAACTTTTGCACCTTACGTGCTCGGGCTACAATTACCTTATCCTCATCACTGAGCTCATCCATTCCCAGAATGGCAATTATGTCTTGTAAGTCTTTATACCTTTGCAACAGACTTTGCACATTTCGGGCTACTTGGTAATGTTCTTCCCCTACGATACTAGCATCTAAGATAGTCGAAGTTGAGTCCAATGGGTCGATCGCGGGGTAAATCCCTTGTTCAGTAAGTGCTCTATTCAATACGACTGTTGAATCCAAGTGCGTAAATGTTGTTGCCGGTGCAGGGTCTGTCAGATCGTCGGCCGGAACATAAACTGCTTGAATAGATGTGATTGACCCTTTGTCCGTGGATGTTATCCGTTCTTGAAGGTTTCCCATCTCAGAGGCTAATGTTGGTTGATAGCCTACTGCCGAAGGGATTCGCCCTAATAGTGCCGACATTTCTGCTCCTGCTTGAGTAAACCTGAAAATATTATCTATGAAGAGTAGCAGATCTTTTCCCTCTTCATCTCTGAAATGCTCTGCGATGGCTAAGCCGGTGAGTGCCACACGGGCCCTAGTTCCAGGGGATTCATTCATCTGGCCAAAAACAAGACTTGTTTTGTCCAAAACGTCCGCAGATTGCATTTCTAGATAGAGATCGTTTCCCTCGCGTGTGCGTTCGCCGACTCCCGCAAATACAGAATACCCTCCATGTTCTTGCGCAATATTACGGATTAACTCTTGAATGATGACTGTCTTTCCTACTCCAGCCCCTCCAAATAAACCAACTTTTCCTCCCTTGAGGAATGGACAGAGAAGATCTATTACTTTGATTCCAGTTTCTAGGATCTCAATCTTTCCGGATTGTTTGCTGTAACCTGGAGTTGGTTTGTGGATCGGGGCGGCCGCTTTTGCACTAATGTCTCCTTTGCCATCTATCGGCCGCCCAGTAACATCTAGCATTCTCCCTAAGACTTCTTTCCCCACAGGCACCATAACAGGGTTTCCTGTTGCGTGAACTTCGAGATTACGAGATAGACCGTCAGTTTGCCCAAGAGCAACAGTTCTGACAACATTACCCTCCAGGTGTTGTTGTACTTCCAAAACCAGACCATGTTGTGTTTCTAGGGCTTCGAAAAGTTCTGGTAATTTACTCGGGAAGTGCACGTCTATTACGACACCAAGGATTTGAGTTATTCTTCCGGTATTTTTCTTGCTCATGATTTAGATGATTAACTATTTAATGTCCCGTTTAGGATCTCTGCCACTTCTTGGGTGATGGATCCTTGACGGAGTTTGTTGTATTCCAGCGTTAACTTGTCACTGATTTCTGTTGCAGCATCTGTGGCATTTTGCATGGCGATCATTCTATTGGAGTGTTCGCTTGTTTGGGCGTTGAGCAGAGCGTTATAGATACTTACTTGAATTGATTTATGTAAGCCATAATCAAGTATTTCACTATAACTGGGTTCTACCAAGACATCTTCGTACTCAACAGTTTTCGTTTCCAGCACAATAGGTAAAAGCTGTCTGATATTGACTTCGCTTTGGTAACTATTGATGAAACTCGTGTATATAAGGGTGACTTTGTTTGTTTCTTTGCCCAGGAAACTCTTGACTAACTCGTTAGCCAAGCTAGCAATCTCATCGAAATCCTGGGTTCCCATGTCTGAAGGATAAGCCTGGACCAGAGTGACATTTTCGTTTCGAGCAATTTTTGTGGCGTGATTACCCACTGCGATTAGGCGATATTTTTTATTTTTGTCGATATAGGTAAATGCGTGCTTCAATAATTGTGAATTATAGTTTCCGCACAGACCTCGGTCTGATGCAAAAAGAACAATCGTTTCCGGTAAATCTGTCGCGTCAGATTTCTCTTCGCTATAGTTAGCAGTAAGTGGGTGAGCTTGAGCTGACTTGAAACCAAAGCGAAGAATTAACTGCTCATACTCAGACGCAAATAGCTTACTGTGTGTTGTCTTTTTGACGGAGCGTTGCATTTTTACCCCAGAAATAAGGCGCATTGATTTTGTCACTTTTTTAGTGCTTTTGACATTTTTTATTCTAGACTTAATCTGCTTTTGCTGAGACATGAATTTTTAAGTAATCTTCACAAAGGGATGTAAGCTGCGCAGCTATCTTTTCGTCCCACTGGTTGCTTTCAATAGCTTTAACTATTTTAGCTCCGTGTTTAGAAACATAAGCTGCCAGGGCTTTTAAGTGGGAGTTTAGGTCTGTCAGTGGAATGTCATCTAGTAGGCCTTGAGTTATGGCGTATATTAGAACTACTTGCTCAAGATCTGTGCGTGGTTGTAAGACAGGTTGCTTGAGCAGCTCAATTATTCTACGTCCGCGGTCAAGCAGTTGCTTTGTGCTTTTATCAAGTTCTCCTGCGAACTGAGCGAAACTTTCCATCTCGCGGTATTGTGCAAGGGCTAACTTAACTGACCCAGAGACTTTGCGGAGTGGTTTTGTCTGTGCAGCACCTCCAACGCGTGACACAGAAAGTCCTACATTTATAGCTGGGCGAATCCCACGGTAAAATAAGTCAGCTTCCAAAAATATTTGACCGTCAGTTATGGAAATAACGTTTGTTGGAATATAGGCACTGATATCTCCCGCCTGGGTTTCAATAATTGGCAGAGCGGTAATTGTTCCTCCGCCATTTTGCGAATTCAAACTGCATGCTCTCTCAAGCAGGCGAGAATGCAAGTAAAACACATCTCCGGGGTATGCCTCGCGCCCTGGGGGACGACGTAAGAGAAGTGACAATTCACGATAAGCGATGGCGTGCTTAGTAAGGTCATCGTATATCACTAAAACATCTTTGCCTTGATCTGCAAAATACTCAGCCATCGCGGTGCCGCTATAAGGTGCAATGTACTGCATGGTGGCTGAATCAGCGGCACCGGCAGAAACTACGATGGTGTAATCTAAAGCTGAGTGCTGTTTCAAGGTGTTTACAATTCTTGATAGTTTGGAATCCTTTTGGCCGATGGATACATAGATACAAATAACACCTTTCCCTTTTTGATTGATTATTGTATCTATTGCCAAGGCGGTTTTCCCAGTTTGACGGTCTCCGAGTATCAGTTCTCTTTGGCCACGTCCGATAGGAACTAGTGCGTCTATTGCGGTGATGCCTGTATGCAACGGCTTTTCTACTGGCTGGCGGGTCATTACTCCTGGTGCAACTCTCTCGATCGGGTAGAACTTACTGGGTTTGGCTTCGGGACGTCCGTCAATTGCTTGCGAGAGTGGGTTTATAACTCGGCCTAAGAAATCTTCCCCCACGGCGACTTCCGCCACCTTATAGCTTCTCTTGGCCAAATCTCCGGCCTTGATATGGCGGAAGTCGCCGAGGATTACAGCTCCGATTCGGTTTTCCTCCAAATTCAGGGCGATAGCTTTTGTACCTCCTGATAACTCTAGTACTTCTTGAGCCATACATTTTGTAAGCCCTTCTATGTAACAAATTCCATCTTTTACACTCAGGATAGTTCCTACCTCTGCCACGTTAGCTACTTTGTGGTAACCCTCTAGTCCTTTGCTCAGTCCGTCGATGATATTGTCGGTCGGTTCCAAGCGTTTTAAGTGATCTTCAAGGGCATCAATGTTTCTATCGATGTCTGCGTCGAAAAGTAGATCTCCCAGTTTTATGCTTATCCCGCCAGTTAACTGTGTGTTAATGGTATGTTTTATGATTAGGTCTTCACCTATACTAGTGCGCAGTTCTTCAATCTGCTCTGGAGTCAGTGCCTCTTTAGAGGTGATCTCCAAAGTGCGAACACTGGGGTCCATTTTTGACTTGAGTAGTTTACCTATTTCAGAAAAGGTACTCATATTCTTAAGCTAGTTCTAATGATTGAATTATCTTTTCTACGTTTGGCTTAGCTACATCCGAGCCTGCTACCTTCCTTGTTGCTTTTACAACCAAATCAGCAGCAGCAGTTTGAACTTTTTGAAGCATCTGTTGCTCTTCGATAGCGATTTGTTTCTGGGCCTTACTAATTTGGTCTTCTGCTTGCGACTGGAACTCCTGCAAAATCTTTTCTCCTTCGGCTTTGGCCTGCTGCTGAGCATCTTCAATTATCCCGTCAGCATCTTTCTTGGCCTGCTCGATAAGTTTGTCACTGTTTTGTTTTGCATTAGCCAAAGCCTCTTCGGCTTGTCTAGCGCTCTGTAGCCCGTCCTCAATCATCTTCTTTCTTGTCTCCAGAGTGTAAACAATTTTGGAGAAGAAGAATTTTTTGAGCACGAACCCAACTATGAGGAAATTGATGATGTTGAACAGAAATACAGGTAAATCGAACCCAATTTTACTCAGAATATCCATGATCTTCTTTGATTAAAGTGTGAAAAATGCCACAAGTGCGTAGATGGCAGTTGATTCAACTAAAGCGATGGATACGATGACTTTTCCAAACAAGCTGTCTTCTAGCTTTGGATTTCTTCCCATTGCCTCGAAAGCCGTTCTGGCTATGCTTGCCTCTGCCCATGGTGTAACTACCATAGAAAGTATACAAAGTGCTTTGGCAATGTAACGTGCTGTTTCTGCGTCCATTTTATATAAATAATAAGTAATTTAAGAATTTTGTTTTACTTCGATTACTCCTGCAAAATAAGATGTAACCAATGCTCCAAAAACGATTGCTTGTACGACTCCAGAGAGTGTTGATAGACCCATGATAGGAATAGGTAAACCTATTGCTAGGATGCCCATAAAGATCGCGCTAAGTACCTCTCCGGCGAACATGTTTCCAAATAGCCTTAAGCTTAATGAAATTACCTTAGCAAACTCAGATACTATGTCCAATAACCCTACGAATGCATTAATTATAGCCAATAGACCGTTGGCGATACCTTGTCTGAAACCGGTAATTATTTGTTTGAATTGAACAAACCTAGAGATGTAATTGATTATGTTTACCTCACCAATACTATACAGTTGTACGAGCAGTACCATACTCACTGCCAATGCCAAAGTGGCATTGAAGTCGTTTGTAACACTTCTGAGTAAGGGAGTACCTTCAAACGTAAATGCCGGGAGAAATGGTAACAATGTCATCAAAATGTTTGACAGCAGAATCATTATCACCAAAGTGACAATGATTGGCATAATCCTCCAGGCAACATATCGGTTTCCGGCTACTTGTTCAACGAAACTGGTGATTGCTTCTACAAATGACTCGACTGCGATTTGAAACTTACTAGGGCTCGTTATGCTAAACCGTCTTACTGCTAGGCATAATCCCAAGATAACGAGCCAGCTGACAAGTGACATCAATATCGTATTTGTAACCGGTATCTCACCTACCTTGAATAAGATCGGGGCGGTTATTTCTGGGAGTGCTCCTGTGACTTGTAGTGACATATCTGGAAACTATTTCTGTGAATTTCTTTTAAGCCATAACCTAATCAGTCCCCACGAAATTGCATACATGATTACTAATGAGGCAATGGTACCGACTGGGCGGATGTTGAGTGCTGAATCGATTAGTCCTCCTATACCCGCACCAATTATGGCTGTGGTTAGAAAAAATCCAACAAT
>JAEUSD010000001.1 GCA_016788825.1 Candidatus Doudnabacteria bacterium
AGAGAAGACTACCCCATGGGAAGTTAATAATCAGTTCGTCGGCGCAGCCGACGAGTTCTTGTGGCGCCTGCTCCGCAGGCGCCCAGAGAAACAACACATTATCCAAACCACCTTTAGCAGGTTTACGATTCGCCTTATGTGAGAGGTCCTGCATCTGTTGTTTGTCCGCATCTACCCCCACATACAAAGTCTGCGGATCATCTTTGGCCATGTCATAGACATAGCGACCATCCCCCGTCCCCATATCTATTACACATTTGGAAAATCCGGATTTTAAATTTTGAAAGTCTTCACTACTAAGTTCACGAACTTCTTTACCAATAATCTGTCTCAACATGCAGCAATTATACCCGCCAACTTCCTAAGCTACTAGCGTCACAGCTAATTTTGATATATATTCAAATATATCTAATGTAAACAATATGTGGTTACACGCAGATAAAATCGATCTAACTCAGTTACAAATCCCAGAAGACAAGTTTGTAAACCTGGACAAGGACACCCGTATCGCATACAAAAATATTGGCAAGGGACCAGTCGTGTTTTGCATCCCACCTTGGCCCTCTGGCTCATCCGCTTTTGTACCGTTCGCCCACTCTGTGCGGCAACATCTGAATATTATTGCGCTCGATTTACCCGGGTGGGGCGGATACTCCAGTCCGATGAAAGAAAAGCCAACACTAGAAAATTATGCCCGGTTGATCGCGCAGTTTATCGAGCATTTTCAGTTCGAAGAGTATTCGCTACTCGGCTACTCTTTCGGCGGAGCAATGATCCAACAGATGCTAAAGTTAGACCTAGTCCATCCTAAAAAGATTGTATATGTCTCAACAATTCACAGTGGTGACGACCTAGAAAGGGAAAATATCGCAGCCATCAAAGCGTATCGGCTTATGAAATCTTTGCATATCCCAGGAAAAGTGATCAAAGAGTTGGTAGCGCTCTTTGTAGGTAAATTAACTCGACTGAACAAAGATAAGTTCTACAAGTATTACGTCGGAACAAAGATTCATACCGCAATTGTAGAAGAAGATTTACGCGGAGACATCAACGCCATATTCGGTGCACTCTTCTCGCTTATTGAAACAGAACTTCTTAACCCGGACCAAGCAAAGATTGACTCCCTTGTCGTCTATGCGGACAGCGATATCGACTTCATCAAGAAAGGTTCTCGTGAAATTGCTGAATTCCTAGAAATCGTTCCAACCTATCTAGAAAATGTTGACCATGACCATTTCACTTTCGACGTAAATAAGTCGGCTGACATCATCTTGAACTTCCTCACCTCCTAACACAAGATATAGAAATATAGGTTCTTGACCACACAACATCTTGAGTTAAACTTAAGTATCTTGTTGGGGAAGTGGAGTGCAAATCTCCCACTGTGCCGCAATGGTAATCCTGAAACCAGGTAAGTCCAATTACCAACAGACGTAATTAACCACGCGCATGGATGTATGAACCACATTGAACTCGTTGGCATTGAGAAACCACTTTCTTGGCCAACTGAACCACAACAATTAGTCCAGCAATTAGACAGGCTTCTTACACTCCACGAGCGCGATCTAGAGACGGTCAGACTGCAAGGTGGTGGGGTAGCCGCAGGCTTGCGAGATACACTCAGGAGGACACTGGACTCAACGCATCGGGGGTTGTTAGGGAATTTAACCGAGGGCTTTGAAACTTTCGGCCAGCTGTGGCAAGCACTTCATCCAGACGATAGAACTATTCTGGCTGGTAATTTAGCTATGCTGATGGAGAATTGGCATCAGAAAGAGAACCTAGAGGGCCACCTACGAGAAGTCCGAGAAAGAGCTTATCAAGAGGGGTATGCACACTTGGCGGAATTGATCAGGACTCAGCTCGGTGAGGCTTTGCAATACGATCCCAACTTGATCAATTCCGCCACGCTCAATCTAAGTTTACAAGCCGCATTGAAGAATTTTCTAGACTCTGGACACAAGTTACAGCAGCGCGAATTCGGTAATTATGTTTTAGATAGTTCTCTACTCCCCCAAATGATTGCTTCTAGCAAGAGACGTCAGCAAGTACCCGGAAGTACCCCTCGTGAACAGGATGAGACGTTTCATCTAGAAGTTTTGTGGCAGAACATGAACCAACCCGTGGGAACAACGTATGTTGAGATCAGTCCGCCTTTTCACAGTCACCAGACGCAAACGATGTTGAGGTTTTATACCAAGGAGGCAAGCGGCTGGCGCACAAATATTTTCTACGTTCCCGATACCGACCAGCCACTTGCCGAGTTGGTAACAGACTACAAGTGCAACCTTTCAAACAGAAATATCCTAAGCGCCGAGCTGGTCCCGGGTAGGACTGTCGCCCTTTTGAATGTAACTCCGGGGCAAGAACTTGCTCAACTGGCGAACTTATTTCCCCTAGTTTCAAGGTTAAGTTCGCCACTACAAGCTTTATCTGGATTAGATATCTTGCGGGCAGGTGACGCGGTGATCCGTCCACATTTAGACCCCCTCCTGCCCGCAGTTCACCAAGTTGTTACACAGATCATGAACGATCTACCAGATATTGCACGGAACCCAAATAAGTTCAGAATGTTCTCGAACAAGCTTGAACGCATCATTCATATGGTAAATATTTCTGCACGTACAAATGCAGAGCTGCAGGCCCAAGGTTATTCAGAAGCAGATATTCAAAAGATTATCTCCGGAGAATTGTTAGGTAACGCAGTCCGAGCAGATAGCGACTTTGTATTCGACACCTACGTCGCTGCCAACTTCGATACCCCCCTGCGATCAGAGCTAAACAGCGACTGTCTGTACAACACAGCAAGTTACGGCGTAAAGTCCGAAGGTGTTCGCGCCGATGGCGAGAGCTGGACAGTGAAGGGCAAAGATGGAACTGTAATCGAATTCTACAAAAAAGGCAACGAAACCTTCCTACGGAACTGTCCAATGTGCGGCCACAGAGACCTAGATATCTGTACTTCCTGCAAAGGCTGTGGCCGCAGCGCCGAGCAAATGCGCAAGTGGTTTGAACAAGGAGCCTTAGCAGAAGAACGCGCGAAAACCTTGAATGCAGAGAATAGAACTTCATCCACTCCTCCAAAATCTTGGGAACGTGAACCTACAATGCAAGAAAAATACCAAGCAGCCCGAAACCCTTCTGACCCCTGGCTTGACGGCGCTAGAAAAATAATGTCAAACGTGGTTGGGGTCATTATGCCCTGGGCAGCTTAAGCGTACGTATAGTCAGAACTTCCTTCGTGTTATATAATTCGCCTAACTTCAGCTTCGTCACCTGAGGACAACCTAAAAGCTTAACGAGTATAAACAAAGGTGGTACCGCTCCGTAGAGCCCTGATCATTGTTCATGAAAGTGAATAGTGATTGGGGCTTTTTTATTGCCCAAGCTTTTAGAATTTAGTATTTAAAATTTCGAAATTTAAAACCATGTTACCCAAAGGACCATACAACCCAAATGAAACAGAGTCAAAGATCTTAGACTTTTGGCATCAGAATAAGTTTTTCAAACCAGAGTTTGATCCACGCGATGGCGAAGTGAAATCAACAGAGGAAATGAAGCAGGATGATCGTGAACCGTTTGCCATCATCTGCCCACCGCCAAACGCATACGCGCGGCCTCACATCGGGAATGTATCCGGCTACGCCTACCAAGACGTGTTCGGCCGCTACGCCAGGATGCGCGGCAAGAAGACTCTATTGTTTCCTGGCAAAGATCATGCCGCGCAAGAAGCAGAAACTATCTACTTGAGGGATGTACTAGCTCCGCAGGGGAAATCCAAAGCAGATTTCACACGTGAAGAATTTTATGCGGCTTGCTACGAATATTTCACAGGGATCATGTTGATCGCGCAAGCCGACGAAAAACGCATCGGACTATCCGCTGACTTCGACCGCGACTTATTCACTCTGGATCCCAGAGTATTTGAAACTGTGATGGGGACGTTTATCAAGATGTATGAGGATGGAATGGTATACAAAGATGTCCGCATCGTGAACTGGTCCCCGGGGATGCAGAGTGTAGTTGCAGACATCGATACTGCACGTAAGGAGCGAGAGGCTGAGCTGATTTATATTAAATACCCGCTGGTTGAGGATCCAACGAAATTTGTGGCCGTGGCGACTACCCGCCCGGAGACAATGCTGGGAGACACAGCCGTGGTTGTCGATCCTACAGATGAACGTTATGCAGATTTGATCGGTAAATATGTGAAGTTGCCACTAACAGATCGTGAGATTCCCATCATTGCCAATGGCCGCGTAGATAAAGAATTTGGAACTGGCGCTGTTAAATTAACCCCCGCTCACTCCGCAGATGACTACACCATGATGTTGGAATGGAACTACAAAAAAGACTTCAACCGCATGCCTCAGAATGTGCAGGATGCAAGGGAACAAATAGGAGCAGTTGGATATATCAATATCATTTGGAAGGATCTCAAGCTGGTTGGACCAGTTGGGAAATATAAAGGTATGAAAGTAAATGCCGCGCGCGCTCAAATTGTTGAGGATCTGCGCGCGTTGGATTTGATCGAGAAGACGGAGAAGATCACCCAAAACGTAGTGATCTGCGACCGCACAAAGTCTGTAATTGAACCGATCATGTCTAGCCAGTGGTTTATCGACGTAGACCGTCTGAAGCAGCCTGCTCTGGAAGCACTTAAAGCTGGAGAGGTAACTATTCATCCAGACAACATGAGTAAAAAACTTGAATTCTGGCTGCAAAACCTCCGTGACTGGCCGATTTCGCGTTCAATTTGGTGGGGTTATCGTATTCCTGTTTGGTACAAAGGAGAAATTTCTGAGGTTGTAAATGATGAAGGAAAGATTGTGATCCAAATTGCCGGAGAAGATATTGCCGACATGCAAGACGCCGTGAAGAAAGGGTTGATCAAGGTACAGACAGATTCTCCTGGCGAAGGTTGGCTTCAGGATCCAGACGTTTTCGATACTTGGTTTAGTTCGGGTCAGTGGCCGTTCGCTACGCTCACGGCCGAAAATCTGATGGATACTTTCTACCCCACTCAGATCATGGAAACCGCTTTTGATATCCTGGAGTTATGGGTGGCTCGCATGATCATGCTCGGAATTTACACACAAGGAAAGGTGCCATTCAAAGATGTTTACCTGCATGGCCTGATCAATGCTCCGGATGGGCAGAAGATGAGTAAATCAAAAGGAAATAACATAAATATCGACGAGATCGTCGAGAAGTATGGTGCCGACACTTTGCGCATGCTGTACATTGTGGGAAACAAAGCAGGTGCAAGTTACCGCGTAGACTTTGATAAGTTGGAGGGTTACCGCCGGTTCTTAAATAAGATTTGGAATGCTGCAAAGTTTGTGGAGATGAATATGCCTGAAAACCACGACTGGTCTGAGGTTCCAGCAGATCTCAAGATTGAATCAAACAAAAAACTTTACCAACACATTTTGGACACTCATGCAGAAGTTACGAAGCTGATGAACGGTTTCAACATCGGCATCGCTGCTCAAGTTCTGTTTGAAAATTTCTGGCATGTCTTCTGCGATGTGTGCTTGGAAGAGGCGAAGCCAAACCTCTACCCGCAAAAGGATAAACAGACTCAGGAAGTTATCAGTGAGCCCGATCCTGTTGCGAAGACCGAAACCCAGCAAGTGCTTGGCTTCGCCCTAATCACCTATCTAAAGCTGCTACACCCGTTTGTACCATTCCTGACCGAAGAAATCTGGCAACACATCAAACCCGAACAAAAAAAAGAAAGTACGTTGGGGTACGAGAATTGGGAATTGAGTTAAAACGCTGTATTCTCATCTGGAGCCGATAAACCTCGACGTATTTCCGCTTTTTGGGAAGGGAGAAACCGGAATGATTTCAAAATACCGTCAAGGTTTCTATAAAAATCTAACGCAAAATTGTCCGAATCTATACTTAGCGATGCTACATCGGCAATAAAAGCCACAACTGCGTCACGCATGCTCCTTAAGCTTGACCGAACCGAAGTTTCAATATCTTCGGGCTTACGTCGGAAGTTTAATCCAAATAGCACGTTGTTCTCAATAAAATAATTGATTACTTCATCCTCAAAAGTTGCATAATCTGAAGGGATCGTTCTATCTATCAAGTCAATAATTTCTTGTACTATCCTTATCTTCTCCACAGGCTCTGCGGCTCCAAGTTGTTGGCATAAAATTATCAGACTACGTTGTATAAGTGGCTCACCCCCAGTTGTCAAAAACTCAAAATCACCCTCCACATTTGTAGGTAATGATAAGACTGAGGTTAAGGAAGCTACAGGGGATAGTCCGTCCGTTAGGATATTAGGAAGGTGCTCAATCTCTGCTACCAATGGCAATCTTTCTTCTGGGAAAAGCTCTCCTTTTAGAATCCTAAGGAACCAGGTCGTAGGGAAACCTTCCCAATACAAAACATCATAAGGAAACTCAACTAACGTATCCCTAAGCTCCTGCAAGTAAATTTCACTCTCAGGAAAGGAAACACGAAAGCACTCAGCGATTCTACAGACAGCAGCAGAGACCGCAACATACAGTTTCGCATTCTCCGGATCCTCTCTTGCTAATCGAGAAAAGTATGCCGCCTTATCGTTAAAATAGTTGATTCTATCAAAATCAGTCCAATAGTCTGTCACTAAACTACCCTCAAAAAAATGCTTTATGACGTTTAGTGCAGTTGCCAGAACATCATAAATTTCAGCGTTATGATCTCTTCTCTGGAAGTAAATCGCGACCTGCTGACTCACTGGCAAAGTCGTCGGAACATACCTAACTTCATTTAAGGAATTTATTGGAGGACGGTTAAGCATGGCGGATTTTAACACAATATATCCACTCAATACTTCCAGGTGTCAATTAATCTATGACATAATGATATACTGTGAACAGCTCCTTTGAAGGGGCGATCAATGCCCTAAAACTCGACCACTCCCTACCTCTCCTGCCTGGAGAAAGACTCTATCAGGATTTTATAAACCTAATTACCCTTGAGCGCGAAACCCTTAATAAACTTGATTGTAAACTTATTGGGGTGTTGCCTGGCGACTACAGAAGCTTGTCCTACATTCGAAGTGAGGTTTTCACGAAATCTCTGTACGCGATTCTGATGTTTAGGCGACAAAATGGGCATCATGACAGTCTAAAATTACTATATTCCCGCTTAACTAGTTTTTACTTGAAGGGGATAAACCGCAGCGAAGCATCATCGCATACCCCGTTAGTCAATTTCATATACGATACGGCTCTGAGCGAAGGGGTAAATCTGTCCGGACTATCCATAGAAAATTTTGTCCTCTATGTGGAAGTAATCACCATTAAGTTTCTTACCTACATTCTCGAACAGATCGAAGCATTACTCCCCCCTAAAGAATCATAGTATTAAAAGCTTTTCCCAAATCTTGGCAACGGCTGCTGGCTCGTTTCGTTCCCCCCTTTTGCCCTCAGGTGATAGATATGGAGCGTCGGTCTCGAAGTAGACGCCCTTGGCATAAAAGTCTGCGGGTTGGGCGTCGGAGGAGATGGCCCCCAGGATTTTCTTATACATTGCGCGCAGTTCCTGCGCGCTCTTAAATGTGATAATTCCGTTCACACCCAACGACCAACCCGCATCCAGTACCTTCTTGGCAATTTCGTAGCTACCTGTGTAGCTGTGAAAAACTCCGCGCGCCTGCGGGTAGTCCAATACGATCCTTAGACAATCCTCCTCGCAGGCGCGCGAGTGGATCGTGAGGGGCAACTTTGTTTCGACGGCCAATTCAAGATGTTTACGAAACAGCATTTCTTGTCTCTGCATTACCTTTTCAACTTCTTCAGATGTTGGTTTGGAATCAGGATTTCGAACTATCCAGAATTTGTCCATCCCGGTTTCACCTATTGCTACAACCTGCTCACGATTAGCTAAGATTGATTCCCGTACTTCGTTCATTTGTTCATCCCAAAAAGCTTCTGGTTTATCCAAATTGCCTTGAAACAATTCACTGGAGGGAATAATCACGTCAGGATCGATCCCAACAGATGCAAAAACAACCCCAGTATGCTCCTTCGCATGGGCAATAGCTTTGCGTGAGCATTCGATGTCTATGGCAATATCTACAATCTTGCCAACTCCCGCGGCGGTCGCCCGCCCCACCACCTCAGCTCGATCGCCATCGAAGCTGTGATCATTCAAATGGCAGTGCGAATCAAACAGGTTGTCATCGGGGAAGAACATATTAGCCATTTGATATTATTCGCTCCTCTCCAAGTACTTTAACAACATCACCGTCAACCGTTACTGCCTCACCGTTTTTAAGTAGGTAGATCTTTCGACCCTTATAAAGTTTCTTTATCTCTTCATACAGATTTTCTTCGTAGTGTGGGTAAATTTCAAAGTCTACTAAACCTAGACCTGGTGAGTTCTCAGTCCCAGCTTCCACATCACCTATATACCAGGACGATAAATTAATATCTTTGAAAGTTATCATACTCCCAGCACTCGAACCCACATAAACAGTTCCCTCATCAAGAATGTCTTTTAAATGCTTATCTAGCTCACACCTTCTGATCCAGTACATCAGATAACCACACATACCACCTGCAAACCAGACAATATCTTTGCCTTTTATCCCATCGACAACCGAAGAGTTTCTATATTCCTCGAGTTCGAGTAGGGAAACATTAGCATTCAGTGTTTGTACAAGTTTCCAAGAGCCCCCATCTTTCCAACTCTCGTAACCTTCTCCATTGGCCGCAGTTGGGATATATGCGATAGATTTACCTTTCAAGCCACCAACGAACCCCTCCATTTTTGTCATAGCGTCAGGATGTTTTGCCTCAGATGCTAAAAATAGTCTCATTTATTATTCTAAGAATTTAAGCACGACTTCCACAACTTGTTGTTCTTTACCTACATAACAGTGATCGGCATCTGCCACGATTTGCACATCAATGCTTCGAATATTATTCTTCAAGTATTTGATCGTATTATCCAAACTCCCACCTATAGTAGGTAAGTACACAACATCGTCCTTATCCCCAATTACTGCTAAAACTGGAACGTGCAAATCCTTAAGAATAGGGGAAGTGTAGTCAGGTTTATAAAAGTCCCAGATTGCATTCAGCTCTGTCTCTTGATACCAAGACAAGTAAGTTTGATAAGTCATTGGGAAGTCGTCAAATGTACTGGGAATAATCTCCAGTCCCCGTCCTTCATCGACCATTTGCCGAGCAATCTTTACATGCTCATGCCATTCGCCTTTGGTTTTATTCTCCACGTAACCATTTTTATCGAAAGGGGCAAGTAAGATCAACTTCGAAACCACATCTTTATGCTTACCCTCCGACATATACCGCACACTTTTGATAGTTCCTAAGGAGTGACCGAGCAAGACAATCTTCTGATAACCTTCTCTCTGTAGAAACTCCACCCATGCGTCGATATCCATGTAAGCCTCTTCCAAAAGCTCGTAGTACGAGCCTTTGTAGTTGCTCGTGGCACGGGCACTATCTACAAGTTCGGTGAACAAGCCCGTGCCACGAGTTTGAGCCGAGACGTAGGCGTACTGTGAACTGTTTAGCGCGTCAGCAATTTCGTGGACGAACCTGTGTGTATAGAAGTCGCCTCCGAAACCGTGGATGAAGATTACAGCTTCCTTAGCCTTATCCCCTTCGCCGTAAAAACCACTTAAAACTAAGTTGTCTGCTGTAGCTGTTTGGACAAGAGTGCTCGTTGTCTTCATTTTGCTTCGTCCTCTATCTTTGGGAATAAGATAATCTTCTCCCGCTTTTGCAAAGCTTCGGTGGCTTTGGCGGCGCTTTCGGGAAGGAATGGGGCATAAAGTTCATTCACCTTGGCAAGCAACACACTCAAATTGTTCAACGCCAAAGCCACATCTTCAGGCGACTTATCCTTCTCCCATGGCTTCTGTTCATCAATGTATTTGTTCGCCCATTCAGTAATTTGACCCACAGTCTGCAAAGCCTCGAATAACTCTTTAACTTCAATATGCTGCGTATATTTAGCAGCCAAGTCCTCCAATTTGGTCAAGAACTCAGGTTCAACATTTGCAGTATTGCTAATCTCTACTTCTTTATTATTCGCGAGGTGCACTACACGGGCTAATAGATTTCCCCAACTATTTGCCAGCTCCTCATACTTAACTTTCAACCTATCAATGTTGAAGTCGCCATCGTTTCCGACTTGGAACTCCGAAAGCAGTGCGTAGCGAACAACGTCATTGCCATATTTCGCAGCAAGGTCACGGGGATCAATTGCATTGTTGTTACTCTTGCCAATCTTCTGGCCGTTAATCGTGAAGAACCCATGTACCAAGACATGTTGAGGAACCTCGTAACCAGCAGATTTCAGCATTGCTGGCCAGAGAATGGCATGGAACTTAATAATATCTTTTCCAACCACATGGTTCGCCACTGGCCAGAACTTTTCTTCATAACCTTGGAACTCCGGGAAAGTGAGGGTGGAAAGATAGTTTGGAAGAGCGTCGTACCAAACGTAAATAGTCTGCTCAGGATCGAAAGGAACAGGGACACCCCACTTCACATTTGCGCGGGTTACAGGGATATCTTGCAAACCAGCTTCCACCAACCCGCGCACATACGCAGCCCATTTAGCAGGCTGTACGAAGTCTGGACGTTCGGCATACAGGTTTAGCAAAAAATCTTGGTACTTAGATAGCTTGAAATAATAGTTCTTCTCTTTCGTAAATACCGGTGTTTTGGTCGGGTGGTTGGGACACTTCCCGTCCACAAGGTCGGCTTCTGTATAGTAAGCTTCACAACTCTCGCAATACAGACCCTCATACGAACCCTCGTAAATATCCCCATTGTCAAAAGATTTTTGGATCAACTCTTGCGCGAACTTCTCGTGCCTAGGATCTGTCGTGCGAATGAAATAATCGTGAGAAAGATTTACTCCTTGCCAAACTTCTTGGTACTTAGCTGCGTACTCATCGACGTATTCCTGGGGAGTTTTTCCTTGAGCTTCAGCAGCTTTGGCAATATTTGCTCCGTGCTCATCTGTCCCAGTAAGAAAGAATGTGTTTTCTTTTCCGAGCTTTTGTCTGTAGTATCTAGCCAAAGTGTCCGCAATAAACACGTTGTATGCCGTACCAATATGCGGCACTCCTGTGGGATAGAAAATTGGTGTAGTAACGTAAAAGTTTTTATTCATGGTATGCGATTTTAACAAATATTAACAACTTAGGATTTAGTTAATTGGTGTTTGAATTGTGGGTATGCAAAATCTGTCCTGGTTAACAGGACATCATCATGAAGAAGTTTTGTGAAGCGGATTGGTTGTTCACAAGCGATTGTAGCACTCGTAGCTAAGGTTACGGAAGATCCGCGGAGGATTTGCGCCGAATGGTGCGACTTGCGCTTGCGCGCAAGTCGCGCAGAGTCCCGCGAAACCGCACAACCGACAATTGAAACAAAGTCTTTTGCTCTCTCTCCTCATCCGAAAGCGGTTTCTCCACCGTCTTCCAGATCAAGTACTCCAAACAAATCAGCAAAACTCCCACAAGTCCCCAGTAATAGATTTCCAACCCATACAAACGAATCACAACCGCAGACAGAAGGAACACCCCAAACTCTACCCCACGGCGAATAGCAGCAATAAGGTGCGGCTGCTCGTAGAACTTTAGGAAGAAAACTCGCGCCAGCGTAAGGTGAGCAGCCGCAAACAAAGAACTTACTGCTACAAAGAATATCCCGGCAATGATCGCCACATTGCGTAAGTCCAAGTAGTCCCAGATAATCCCTTTACTCACAAGCTCATCCAGCAAGGCTAAAAACTCTGCATCAGTCGTGATCTTTTGTGCCGATATTAATGGTCCCAACACCTCTGCATTCAAAGGAGATAGAATACGCAGTAAATAGACCCCCAGTATCAAGAAAATTAAACCTAGAGAGAAGGGCACGATATATTTGCGCATAGTTCAGTAGGTCACAAATCCTGATAATATTTTTGCAACAACACTGCATCAAGCTCAAGAATAGGACTCTCGCATACTAAGTACCCACCTACCCCTGTAGCCTTGAGAGCTTTAAGCAGTGCCTTCCAATCAAATTTGTTTTCACCCAGACGCTTAGCATCTAATTTTTTGAAATGCTCTTCGATACCCTCCACCCCCACTCCATAATCTGCATATTCTGCAAGGGAACGCGCTAACAGTAAATGATTCTTCTCACCTTTGTCTCCAAATTCAATTGCAGATACATGCATATGAAGGTTGTGAATAGTTCGCTCACCTAAATGCTTGGAAATATCCTCAATTGTGTAAGCGAACTCATCGTATGTGTTGAATTGACCAAGATGGCGAGCGTACTGATGCGCGAAGTCGATACACAATGCCATGTTGTCAAAGCCCTCTTCGCGCATTTTTTTGACCAGTTGAATCAGCTGTTCGCGATCCCCAAACTGCGAAGCCTTACCAGTCAACTCTGGGGCGATATTAATTTCTGCTTGCTTCGCTTTGACTTGCTCCAAAATTTCTCGTGTCCCCTCAGCTACCCGTTCAGTCGCTCCAGGTAAATCCCCCTGGATAAACCCTGAATGGTAAGTAACTGACTTAGCGCCAGCAATTGCGCCAATCCTAGCAGCTTGAACAACTCGTTGAATGCCGGCGTGCCACTTAGCCTTCTCTGGCGAAGCCAAGTTCACAAAGTACGAACCATGGACACTCAAAGTAATGTCGTTTTTCTCTGCGGCTGCGGCGACCTCAGCAGCGGTATCTTCTTTCAAAAAAACACTTTGGACAAACTCAAGTTCAAGATGCTCCAATCCCAACTGCCGCAGCCGCTGCAAACCACCGATCGTTCCCCCCTCAGAAGTAAGTGGGAGTCCACCAGTCCCAATGCGTAATTTTGTTGCCATAGTTAATTATCTAGAAAAGTATATGTACAATCAGCAAGACAAAGATTGCTCTCAATTTTAACCCATTTATTCTCTTCAAACAGGTACAAATTGGAATCGGTGATCAAAATGAACTGCCCATTCTTGTCTACAATAACTTCTTTGAGCATCTCTATGGGCAGATCAACTTTTTGCGGCGGCGCCGAAAGGTCACTTGTATCATACAGGTAAGTAAATTCCGGCGCCGCCAAAGCAGGAGTCCCTCCTTCAACAGACATGCTGAGCACAACCAACAGTTTTTCTTCATGTAACAGGTGTCGGTGTACAAACTCTCCTACACCCAAATTAATTTTTTGATCATTCTTGAGAGTAATTTGGGTATTTTCAGTAAGCTTTGTGGCATTTTTAATCCGAATGCCGTCGCCTGGACAATCGACAAGTTTACGTTGCTTGGTCAACATATCTAGCTCAGCACAAGTATTGTCTTGTAAGTTTTTAAATCTAGCTGCTGCAAAATCTACACTCAGAATACTCCATTCTCCCAACCCAAGATTTGCCAGCTGTACCAGCTCTTTTTTCACAGAAACCTCTGCAAACTGGGTTTGCCCCTGAGCATCCAAATACAGCATAAACAGCTCTTTGCGGTCCGAGTTAAAGTACATATCCTGCAATGCATGAGAAGGTTTCAGCGTGAGTATATCTTGGGCGATCCCGCGTTCTATCCATTTCAATTGGCTCGGATCGCCCACTGCATAAAGAAGATAACTTGTATCAAACGGGTATGCAAAAGTAACTTCATTGGGCAGAGTGAAATGTGGAGTTAGATCTTGACCATCCCAGCTTGCCACATATTTTGTACCGACAGAATCGATCTCAAACCAGTCAGTTTCGCCCCAGGATAAGCTTTGCTGCCAGAATATCCCCCCCAAGGCTACATTGCCGGTATTTACACCATTGATCGCAAGTGGAACGTTTTCTTTGAGTTCAGTAGTCTTCTGTTCTGGTGTCTTGGCAACCAACGTTGAGAAAAATCCATTACTTAGCAAAACCAAACCACTCACCCCCAATCCAATTGCCAATACAAGTAACCACAGCCTTTTTGTACGCCTATCCCAACGTTTGAACATGTTCCCAAGATAGCATACATCGCCATTTTATGGTATCATTCTTCCTGTTAAAGCTTTATTTGTATGGCAAAAACAAGACGAACATATCAACCAAGTAAACGCCGCAGAATTGGAATGGGCTTCATGGCTCGCAGAGCGACTGTGGGAGGACGCAGAGTTCTCAGCAATCGCCGTGCAAAAGGTCGCCACAGCTTAAGCGTTTCAGATGAGATGCCAAATAAAGTAGCGAAGAACAAGCGTCTAAGTCGCCGTAGATAACTTCTCCAGAATCTAGACATCCAATGTTTTAACAAGCTAACCTTAGCGTAGTTTATTAACCAATGCCATGTTATCTGTCAAAGATCCCTTTCTTTATCATTTCGAAACCTACACCCATGAAGGTAGGATGGTTGGCTTACTAAAACTAATTACCAAGACAATCACGCTTAACCTACCCGCAAAACCGTTCATCATCGATGCCGGATGTAGTGTGGGTTATTCTACTTTAGATCTTGCTGAGTTTTTCCCATCTGCCACCGTACTTGGTATTGACTTAAGCCCAGAAGCGGCAGCTTATAAACACGGTCACAAATTCTTAGAAGCCTTCGAAAGGTCACAGGATGCCAGTAAAGAAAGAATTCTATTTGCTCGAGGAGATATGTTCAAACTGGATGGCACGATACCCCAAGCCGATATCATTCTAATGGCTAATAATATTTTGTATAAGCTTATTCACGAGGAAGACATTCAGACAGACCAAACCACTTTAGAAGAATTCATTTGCAGTCACCTTACTTCTTCTGTCCAAAAACTTAACAATGGAGGTTACTTGATCCTTGCCCTAGGATTTAATACCCTTAACTGGTTTATTGTCTTTCAAAAAGACTCATCATCTCAAATCTCACTGGTGGCGGAAAATATGAATCAAGAAAGCGGTGTATTATCTAAGGCAGGTCTTGAAGCGATTGCCAAAAGGCTTTCTACAGAGTTATCGGAGGATCACCAATCATTTCTTGATATAATACCCCATGCTTCCTAAGCAATATAGGCTTGACCCTAAACTCATTCCACTTGTCGCGCGCAAAGGTAAACGCGTCAGCAATGAGTTTCTCGATATCAGGGTTCTAGGCGGCGGAGAGGTACCGCAGTTCGCAATTTCAATCTCAGTTAAAGTCAGCAAGAGTGCCGTCATCCGTAATCGCATCCGCCGCCGCATTCGCCCCATTCTCCTGGAACTCGCTTCCAGCGGCAAGATCACCCCAGGAAAATATCTGCTAATCGCCAAATCTGCCGAACTCGCAGATATCCCAGGACTCGAAGACACGCTAAAAAATTTATTATTGAACTAACATGGACACTTCTCTTAAAATAAAGCTTATCACCCAGGCCCAGGAATATTTAGTCGCAAACCCTCAAGACCCAATGCATGAGATTACCCACCACTACAGAACAGTTAATCTTGCCAAGATGATTCTACAGTCTGGTGAATTGTCAGTGAAAGTTGATCCCGACCTAGTTGAAGTTATCTGCTGGTGGCATGATGTGAAAATCCCAGGGGTAGATTATCCAAAAGGCAAAAAAGTAGTAGATGTAACTGCAGAGTATCTTAGAGAGCTAGTACCTTCCGACTTAAAAGACATCGTTTACGATTCTATTGTGAACCACGAATTTGGTTCTACCCCTAAATACACTGAGGGCATGGTACTTCAAGATGCAGATAAATTAGAAATTCTCTCTGAGCCTCGGGTTGACGTTGTTATGGACCATGTTCGAGCAGGCTTAATCGATAGAAATAGGATTTTGACAACCCTTAGTGGTGTTCGTAACGACTGGCTACCTAAAATGCTAGATAGATATCATTTTAAAACTAGTAGGGATTATCATCAGAAACACTTGCCGACCTTCTTGCGTTACCTCGATTCAGCTGAGTCCGAACTAAGGCTAAGTGAAGAATTCAAGGACTGAATTAGTCCTTGAACATCTGCATCGAAATTATCTTCTTGTATTAGAAAATCAGGTTTATGCATGGTAATAAAAGTTTGATGTTCATCCCACCACCTTGGAAGTTCCTTTAAGTACTCCGAGGCCCCTTCCTTATTCCTTGCCTGAATACGCTCCTGTAGAGTTTCTTTTGTTGCCTCTATGTGAATAACTATAAATTTGTATTCTGCTTTCTCTGCCCAGGCAGCCATTTGATCATATTTCCGATCTACGCTGCTATCCTGAAGAATTACTTTACCTAAAGAAGACAACCTATTCACAATCATCTGTACGACCTCTTTGAGCAAGTCTTCATTGTGTGCCTGACTAAGTCTCACCATCACATCGTGGATTTCATCTTTGTTTATGCGGGCAAGGTTGAAACGTTCAGCGAGCTGTTTTGCAACCGTAGTCTTGCCCGCACCAGGGATAGCCGAGAAGCTGATTAGCACTTTCCCTTTTCTGAAAGCATCCCAATCCCAGTTCTTTGTATACTCAGAGAAAACTTTTAGTACTTCTTGATCCATGGTGTTTCAAATATCTTTATTTCTCAAGCTGGTTAATGAAATCCATCCTCTTTACAGACACTTTAGGGTTGCGAGTCAGCATGAATAAGATAGCTTCTACAGATTCTTGAGGTGGAAACATCCAAGGCTCTTTATCCTCGTATTCAATTCCTGCTTTCTTAAATAATCTTGTTTCCATACCACCAGGATAGAAACCCATTACCCTTAGGTTTTTATTGAAGAACTCTTTGGCTGTAGCTTCTGTAAAACCTTGTAGCCCGTATTTAGTCGCAGAATAAATTGTATGATAATAATCGATAGGAACTTCATAGCCTGCCACACTTATAACATTAAGAACCTGAGAAAAGCCTGATTTTTGCAGAACAGGCAATAGGGTTCTAAATGTCAGCAAGTAAGAAGCTAAGTTCACGTTTACTAGTTCTATAATCCTTTCTGGAGTAACGTTTTCTGTATCACCTTCCTCCCATACTCCTGCGTTATTTATCAGAACGTCTAAAGTTTCAATCGCGCCGAATGCCTTGCCCACTTCTTCAGGTTTATTCAGATCACAAACAACTGATTGATTTTCTTTCGAATTAATTTCGTTTAGATGCTTTACGAGCTGACCTACTTTAGCTGCATCTCTTCCATGAACAATTACTTGCGCGCCTTGGCGCGCTAACTCTTGTACCAACAGCTTACCTAAGCCATCTGTGGAACCTGTTACTAAAACGACTTTATTCTTCAAGCTAAAACTCATGCTGTTTATCATTAATGTTTAAAGATTATACTGAATCGATACTCCAAAACAAAGCGCCCCGACTCACATGTCGGGGCGCTGAGAAGTCATAAAAAGTGGATATTACGAAAGCTGAGCATAAGCCCTGTTGGACTCTGCCATCCTCTGTACATCTTCACGCTTGCGCACAGCATCACCTTCATTGTTGAACGCCGCATGCAATTGCGTAGATAGAGCCTGCCAAGACTCCTTAGAGCCTCGAGACTTACGCATAGCATCGATTATCCAGCGCAAAGCGAGACTAACTTGTCGTTCAGGTGAAACAGGAACAGGAACCTGTAGGTTTGCTCCTCCCACCCGCTTTGAGCGGATCTCAACTCTTGGTTTCACGTTCTCCAATGCCTTTTCCAAAGCCTCCATTGCGGTAGACTTTGTCTTTGCTTCTAGATCTGACATTGCCTTGTAAACAATTTCTCTAGCAGCATTCTTCTTTCCGTCATACATGACATAGTTGATTAGTTTGGAAACTAACTCACTACTGTACTTGTGATCGGGAGCTAATTTTCGATTATTTGCTTTCTTTCCGCGCATTTCTATTAGTTAAGTGTAAATTATGATGCCTTTGGTGCTTTTGGTTTCTTTGCTCCGTAACGACTGCGTGCCTGACGACGAGCATCAATTGCTGAAGTGTCGTACACACCACGCACAATACGGTAGTTTACTCCTGGAAGGTCGGGTCGCTTACCAGCACGGACAAGAACCACAGAGTGCTCTTGTAGATTGTGACCCTCTCCTGGAATGTACGCTGTAACCTCTTGTTGGTTACTCAAGCGGACCCTAGCTACCTTACGCAAAGCAGAGTTTGGTTTCTTAGGAGTCATTGTTTTGACGCTCAAGCATACCCCTCGCTTTACGGGGTTAGATTTTCTGTAGTACTCCCCTTTAATACTGTTGTAGTTAAAGTGAAGAGCCTTATACTTTGTTTTTGAAGAAAACAGCAACCCTTTGAATCGAACGTTTCCGTTCTTTGGCTTTCTGTTTTTTCTTACTAATTGTGATATACGTGCCATATTTTTCGGATTATGCGGCTATGTTGCCGATATCAAATTTTATATCCTCCTGATTTCCAGAAAGTCTTTGTTTAAATACATTTCCAATCGGAACTGGGCGACCAATTATAACATTCTCCTTCAGTCCTCTCAATCGATCGACCTTACCTACCAAGGAAGCGTCGGTCAAGATACGGACCTGTTGTTCGAATGAAGCAGCAGACAAGAAACTCTCAGTCTTGAGTGCTGCGTTGGTCAATCCCAATAATGTGCGCTCATACTGGATAATTCGCTTGCCCTCAGCTGCGAGCTTGGCATTCTCTTCCTCCACATCTAGGATGTCACGGAACTCACCTGCCAAAGTCTCCGTGCTGTCACCAGCACTTGTAATGTGCACAAATCGTGCCATCTGAGACACAATTACTTCCAAATGCACATCATCAATCTCCAATCCATAGATTCCGTATACAGCCTGCACACCTTCAACAATGTATCTTTGTGCTGTCTCGATACTTACGTATGTAGCCAACTCTTTAGGATCTACAGAACCGTAGGTTAACTGAGTACCAACCTCTACAAACTCCCCATTCTTGACCAATAAATCGGTCATAGAGTCGGTTACCATTTCTGATTCGATCTCTTTATCGATCAAAAGGTATAGTTTGCCATCAGATAACTCAACTTTTGCGTCAAGCTCAGCTTTAACCTCGGTGCCGTCAGCGCGCACTAAGACTGTTTCGCCAGCTTTCACCATCTTGGCGCGCTCGGCTACAACCTTGTCGCCTTCGGCGACCTCAAAAGTCTTCTTCAGCTTCTTTTGAGCAGAGATACGAACTGTCACATCGCTCTCATTTTGAATCAATTTAACCTCTCCACTGATGTCTGCAACCAAAGCCTTGGCTTTTGGAGTACGTACCTCGAACAACTCTTCTACACGAGGTAATCCCTGTGTAACGTCTGCACGACTTGCGCGAGCGTCAGATTTATTCTTTAAGGTCAACTGTGTAGTTGGTTCTCCGAGTGATTGAGCAGCAATAATTCCGACAGCTTCCCCTAGTTCTACGAGTCTACCGGTTCCGAAGTCGTTACCGTAACAGTGACGACACAAACCATGAGTTGTCTTACAGAACAATGGAGTGCGGACTTTTACATTCTCAATCTCGGCAATAGCCTCGATCTGTTTTGCTAACTCAATTGAAACTTGTTCCCCTTTCTTTGCCAATACTTCTCCGGTCGCAGGGTTTACAAGATCTTCAGCCAAGAATCTTCCAGTAACTCTGCCACTAAATGGCTGATTCCTCTTGTCTGTCTTGGCTAGATAGATACCCTCTTCTGTGTGACAATCCTCTTCTTTGATCACCACATCCTGAGCGACATCAACCAACCTTCTGGTCAGATAACCTGAGTCTGCAGTACGTAGAGCTACGTCTGCGAAGGACTTTCTAGTACCACGAGCTGCAACAAAGTATTCAAAGTTATTCAAACCACTCTTGTAATTATTCATCAATGGCAGGTCTACAACATTACCCTGTGGGTCCGTTACTGTACCACGTACACCAGAAATGTTTTTTACCCAAGAGGACACAGGTGTAGCACCAGAGTCATTCAAGTGGGTCAAGTTGCTAGACTTTTTACGAGCCAGATTCCATGTCTCATCAGCAATCTGCTCATATATGGCCACCCACAGATCTCTCTGAAGTCTCTGTAATTCCTCTCGTGTAATCAATCCCTCTTCAAAGTCATTCATTAGAGCTTGTTCGCGTTGTGCAAACTCAGCAAGCTTCTCATTTACCATTGGATCAGCTCCAAATTCGAATTCTTCCATAGAGACTGAGAAACCAGATTGCCTAGCAAACTTGAATCCTAGATCCTTCATGCTATCCAATACTGTAATAGCCTCATCTCGACCGTAGCGGTTGAAGATATCTGCGGTTATGCTCTGTACATCTTTACGTGCCAATGTTTTGTTTACAAATCCGTAACCTGCTGGCAGTATTGAGTTGAAGATGATTCTACCCACAGTTGTGGTAACCATGTCTCCATTTAGCAAGAATTTAACTGGCTCGTACAGAGAAACATGTCCTAATGCGTATTTGCTATTTGCCTCATCTACACTCGCGAACGCGTGCTTTGGATCTTCAGTTTCTCCCTGCATCAATGTCAGGAAGTAGATTCCCATCGCCATATCTTTTTCCATGTTCATGATCGGCTGACCATTTGCCATAGACAACATGTTGCTTGGTGCCATCATTCTCTCTTTCACTTCTTCTACTGCTTGCTTGGAAAGAGGTAGGTGCACAGCCATCTGGTCTCCATCGAAGTCAGCGTTGAATCCACGACACATAAGTGGGTGTAGTTGGATTGAGTTTCCTTCGATCAAGATTGGGTAGAAGGCTACGATACCTTGCTTGTGCAAAGTCGGAGCACGGTTTAACAATACTGGGCGGTTGCGGCTTACTTCTTCCAATATATCCCAGACAACTGGAATCTTCTCTTCGTAAATCATACGGGCTCGAGCAGGGTTTGTAGCATAACCTCTCGCCACTAGCTCACGGACGATAAATGGCTTGAACAGCTCCAATGCGATATTTTTTGGCAATCCACATTGGTAGTGTTTAAGTTCTGGTCCTGGAACAATAACAGCACGACCAGAATAGTCTACACGCTTACCCAACAAGTTCTGACGGAATCTACCTTGTTTACCACGTAGCATGTCAGATAGAGACTTGTATGGCAAACCACGAGAGTTGGATGTTGGGGCACCGGGACGGTGACTGTTATCCAACAATGCATCCACAGCTTCTTGTAACATTCTGCGCTCGTTTCGCAAGATAATCTGAGGTGCCCCCAGATCCATCAAACGACGTAGGCGGTTATTGCGGTTAATCACACGACGATAAAGATCGTTTAGATCTGAAGTTGCGAATCGGCCTCCAGGTAACTGAATGATTGGGCGCAAATCCGGAGGTAATACCGGTAGTACATCTAGTACAACCCACTCTGGATTTACATTAGCCTGCTTCATCCCGTTAACTATCTTTTTGCGCTGGATAGCACGAGCTTTCTTCAATTCAGATTTTGTATTTGCAATAGTATCATCGAGTTCAGCAATCAACTTGTCTAAGTCGAGTGCTTGTAATAATGTGCGAACAGCTGGAGCACCCATGTCAGCTTGGTAGAAGTCAAAGCCTAGGCTCATGATATCGTTCTGTTCCTCCTCTGAAAGGGTGAAGCCAACTTCAATTTGTTCTACCAAAGAAGCCAAGGTCTTAAATTTTTCTTCCAAGTTCTCCAACTTTTGATTGTAAGCCGACTTGATGTGCGCCTGTTTCTTGCGCTCATCTCCGCGCATACGCTCAAGATGTACACCTAGTTTCTGCTCATCTTTTTCTTGTTTGCGTGCATCAGCTGTCTTCTCTTCTGATTCTTTCGTTATCTCAGCTAGCTTCGATTCTAGCTCAGCTTGTAATTCAGCAACCTGTTGGTCTTTGATCTCGGAGATCTTGGCAATCGCTTCTGCTTTGCCGTTATCTTCGACAGAGGTTACAACGTAACGCGCGTAGTAGATCACAGTTTCCAATTTCTTTTGTGGAATATCCAAGATCAGGGCCAATTTGTTGGGCACACCGTGAGAAAACCACACGTGAGTCACTGGAGACACAAGGCGGATATGCCCCATGCGTTCGCGACGTACGCGTTTGTGAGTTACTTCTACCCCACAACGGTCACAGACAATACCCTTGTAACGAACCTTTTTGTACTTACCACAGAAACACTCAAAGTCTCTGGAAGGTCCAAAGATCTTTTCATCCATCAAACCATCCACCTCCGGTCGGAAAGTACGATAGTTGATAGTTTCAGCCTTGGTTACTTCTCCGTGAGACCATGACATCATGTCCTCTGGTGAAGCCAACACTATTCTGATTGCATCGAAGTCGCGAATCATAGTTGTTTATTAATAATATTAGTTAATAAATTAAACCGCTGCCTCGTCAGTCCCCTCGTTCACTTCAAATCCACCCTCTGGACTTTCAAGTTCGGCTACTACTTGGGCTTGGTCTGCTGCAGGAGTATTTTCACCAATACTATCTACAATCTCATCCAAGCTTGCATTTTCAATAAATGGATCCACCACCGCTCCGATCTTTTCCAACTTCACACATAGAGCAGCCAATTCTCGATCAAATACATTGAATGACTCTGGTACAGATGGGACTGTTACATCCTGCCCTGTGATGATTGATTTGTATGCTGCGGAACGTCCTACCAAATCGTCTGACTTGATAGTCAACATCTCGTGCAATACATAAGGTACTCCATGTGCTTCTAGTGCCCATACTTCCATTTCTCCGAACCTCTGTCCTCCACGTTGAGCCTTACCTCCAAGAGGTTGCTGAGTAACCATGGTGTATGGTCCAGTTGAACGAGCATGTACCTTGTGGTCAGCCAAGTGCTCTAACTTGAAGAAGTACCTTGGTCCAACTGTAACCTTCTGGTCATATGGTTGTCCCGTGCGTCCATCAAATAGAGCAACTTTCTCTTCATAATCAACGCCGGCTTTCTTGGCCATATCCATCAATGGTGCAGTATCGTAGTCAGTAAATGGAGGGATTTCTACACGAACTCCCAATTTTGCTGCTAGTGCACCGATATGCGCCTCCATCAGCTGTCCCACATTCATACGACGAACCATAGATCCTGGTCCGACAATGATATCTACTGGCTCACCGTCTGCTGTATAAGGCATATCTTCTTGTGGAAGAATTTTGGTGATAACACCTTTATCTCCGTGATACCCTGTCAACTTGTCTCCTACAGAGATCTTGTGAGTCTTTGCAACCCAGACTTTCACTTGTTTGATCACACCAGGGTTAAGTTTTGCACCAGTGTTTTTGTCTAATATTTGTACACTTACCACTACTCCACGGTCTCCGTGAGGAAGGCGAAGTGAGTTGTCACGCACATCTCGAGCATAGTCTCCAAAGATCGCTCGTAGCAATTTTTCTTCAGCGCTCAGCTCTGTTTCCCCTTTAGGAGCAATAATTCCTACCAAGATATCGTTTGGCTCAACATGAGCTCCTACACGTACTACTCCACCCTCGTCCAAGTTTCTTAGAGCATGTTCACCAACATTTGGAATATCTCGAGTAATCTGTTCATCACCCAATTTTGTCTCACGAATTTCTTGAGTGTACTCGTAGATATGAACTGAAGTTAGGACATCTTCTTTGAGTAACCTCTCTGAGATCACAATTCCGTCTTCATAGTTGTACCCATCGTACACAATGTAAGCAGTACGTAGGTTAGCTCCAAGAGCGATCTCTCCGTTTGCTGTACATGGGGCATTGATGATTACCTGTCCCTCTTCGATCTTATCTCCACGCTTTACAGCTGGGGTTTGGGAGAAAGAGGTAGATTGGTTTGTGCGGCTAAAGGTTTCTATCTCATACTCTTTCTTATACTTCTTACCTTTAGCCGGTGTGTATTCAACAATTACTTTGTCCGCATCTGCGTAGGACACAACCCCCTCAGCCTCAGCGTAGACATTACGGCCTGTCGCCTTTGCTGCAACCTTCTCAAAACCTGTCCCTACAATTGGTGGATCTTGTCTCAACAAAGGCACAGCCTGAGTTTGAGTCTTAGATCCGATTAGGGTGCGGTTTGGGTCATCCATGGAGGCGAATGGGATCAATGACAACCCCAAACCGCCAATCTGTGCAGGGCTGACATCTACCAAGTCTACCTCTGAAACCTCTACTTTGAGGTAGGTACGGCCATCACGCACATAAGTCTTATCTTCTAACATGTTTCCCTTTGCATCTGTGTGAACACTTCCGCTAGCGATCTTGTACCTCAGCTCTGTCTCGGCATCCAAGTAAACAACCTCGTCTGTTACAAAAGGCACGATCTTGATCTCGGTCAAGCCTGCTTTATCTGCAGCCTTCACAAGACTATCACTCAGTTCATCGCCCTTTTTTGCAATCACTTTTCCTTTATCATCATGTAGATCACTCCAGATTGCACGGCCTTTGAAGTCTGCCAATTTGTCTTGTCCAATCTTAAACTTGTTCACAACTTTCATGTACGGAGCTTCCAAGAAACCGAAGTCATTCAAACGAGAGAATACAGACATGTGCATTACAACCCCGATAGATGGACCTTCTGGTGTATTTACTGGACAAATCTTAGAGTAGTGAGAGTTATGTACATCACGAACAGAGAACGTTGCACGCTCTTTGGTCAAACCACGTGGTCCACCTGCAGTGATACGTCTCTTCGTCTCAATCTCGCTCAACACATTCTGTTGATCCATAAACCTAGATAGCGCGCTTCCACCAAAGAACTGGTTGATTGCGGCGATTACTGGCCTGGTGTTGATGAGCATCGAAGGAGTAATGTTGTCGTCAGTAGAGTAAAGACTCATTCTGTCTTTTATATTCTTCTCCATTCGAAGTACTCCAACACGGATCTTGTCGGCGATAAGCTCACCAACTCCGCGGATGCGACGGTTGATCAAACTATCAATATCGTCCACTGGGCGACGACCGTTATTCACTTCGATCAAGGCTCTTACAATTTGAACAATGTCTTCTCTATTTAATAGATAGTCGGCCGGAGTGATATCTTTATCAATGTTTAGTTTTTTGTTTAGCTTGTAACGTCCGACTTTACCCAAGAAGAAACGGCGCTTATTGAAGAATAATCCTTCGATAAACTCACGTGCATTCTCGATAGTTACAGAGTCCTCTGGACGAAGCTTGCGGTAGATTTCAATAAGCGCCTCATCTGTATTATGGCTAGGATCTTTCTTCAAAGTAGCATCCACGAAGCTAACTTCGCCATTATCCACATCTTCCAAAACCTTGCGGATCTGATCATTGGATGAATATCCTAACGCACGCAACAATGTAGTCAACAAAATCTTAGGGTGCTTCTCCAACAACTTCACACTCATTACTCCGTATTTGTTTACCTCAAAATCAAACCACTTTCCTCGCAGAGGCATCAACTTAACTGTGTATAGTCTCTTCTTTGGTTTGGAAGCTTTGGATTCTACAAACAACAATCCTTCAGAACGAAGGATCTGCAAAACAACCACACGCTCATTGCCAGATACCATAAAACTACCACGCTCTCCCATAAGTGGCATGTCTGCCAAGAAGATCTTCTGTTTCTTGATCTCCCCTGTACGCTTGTTGATCAACTTCACGTGCATGTGTACAGGAGCATCGTATGACAACCCCAACTTCTGAGCCTCACGGAAACTATGCTTAGGATCATCCCAGCTAAAGTCTTCGAATATCAACTCCCAACTTGAGTTGGTGTAGTCGGTGATTGGGTTAACTTCATCAAACAACTCGTAGAAACCTGTATCCTTAAAATCCGCAAAAGAGTCCAGTTGTGCGTCAAGAAGATTGATATCTAAATTCTTAATGGGACGCTTGGCGAGGCTGATTCTGTTGATTGCAGTCATATTATTAAATATGGTTAATATTATTTAGTTCTCACTTCAGTCAGCAAAAAAAGCACATACTACTGAGCCGAGTATGCGCTTGGTGATTCCAAGATTAGTTTTTTATGTTCAAAATCATGGTTTAGTATTAGAGACTGCGTGAGCGGTGTGGATTTATAGCATAAATTAGCTAAAACGGGAAGCCCTCGGAGAGCAATTTAATAGTTTATATTTATAACATTATGATACAATCGGCGGTAAAGATCAATATATATGAGTAAAAAGTCGACCACACAAGTTAGAACACCAATAGTTGCCGTGATGGGTCATGTTGACCACGGTAAGACTAGTCTCTTGGATGCAATCCGGGGGACAAACGTTCAGGCAAAAGAAAAAGGGGGAATCACTCAAAACACGCGCGCGCATCAGATTGTGAGCGAAAGTGGACAGAAGATCACCTTTATCGATACACCTGGGCACGAAGCGTTTGGCGCTATGCGCGCGCGAGGAGCAGCTGTGACAGACTTTGTACTTCTTGTAGTTGCAGCAGATGATGGTATTCAACCTCAAACAAAACAATCGATCGAGTTTGCAAAGTCTTCCAAGACACCGATTATTGTAGCTATCAACAAGGTAGATATCCCAGGAGTTAAGGTAGAGAAAGTGAAGCAGCAACTTTCTAGCTTTGGGGTGCAGGTTGAGGAATACGGTGGAGACAGTATGTGTTTTGAGGTATCAGCAACCAAAGGGACAGGTTTGAAAGAGTTGATCGAGGGCATTGAACTACTTGCTCAAGTTTCAGAGCTTAAACCACATCAACCGGAAATGGGGAGCTTAGCCGAGGCGTTTGTACTCGAGTCTTCGCAAGACAAAAAGGTTGGCGCGGTTGCTTTGTGTATTTGCAAAGCTGGAGAACTCACCAACCGCGCCATTGCTACCTCAAAGTCTAGCGAACCTTTTAAGGTTCGCAGCTACTTAGACCAAGAGCAGACCAACGTTGAATCTGTGTTTGAATCGGACCCTTTCTGGGTTACCGGCTTGAAAAAACCTATGCAATCAGGGGATAGAATATATTTCTTCTCTGATGAAAAGCAGGCACAAAAAGTTTACTCGGAGATCAAGTCGCAGCCAGATAAAGCGTCTGAGGCCGACCAGCTCGATACTACAAGTAAACTGGTGGCCTTACTTTTGCAAAAGAAAAGTAAGGAAGAGGGACTCGAAAAGAATAAGCTAAATATTATTGTGAAGGCTTCCACCTTTGGTACTCTCGAAGCTATAAGGAACGAGCTTCAGAAACTAGGTACCGAAGAAAGTGAGATCAATATTCTTTCGGCAGACACAGGGGATGTAACTGAGAGTGATATTAGGCGTGCAAAGTTGGCGAATGGAATCGTAGTTAGCTTTCAGCTTCCTATCAGTACAAATATCGAGAAGCTTGCCAAACAAGAAAAGATTTTGGTCAAAAACTATGAAATTATCTACGAGATCACTGACGAACTAGGAGCTGTATTAAACTCCCTTGGAGAACCAGCCGAAGAAGAGGTCGAAGTTGCTCGCGCCCGCGTGAAGCAAGTTTTCAAACTTTCTGATGGGACACTTGTCGCGGGCGCCGAAGTCATCAAAGGAACCCTACTCAAAGGTTACAGGGTCTATGTGGAGCGGCCGAGCGAGAGTACATCAGATACGATCGCTGAGCTCGGCCGCGGCAAGATCACCAACCTCCGCATCAACAAAAACGAAGTGAAAGAAGTCAAAAAAGGCCAAGACTGCGGAATCATGATCGATCCACAAGTTGAAACCATCGCCGAAGGCGACGAAGTCGTCGCGTATAAAGTTGAATAATTTTTATAAAAAACTCATGCTTAAACAATTCGGAGTCCCACAGCCGTTCAAACTAAGTACAGACTACAGCTTCCCTGAGGATCTCGACTACTCTGGTATCCTATATGAAAAAATGATCCACGAAACAGGCCTCGCTTCAAACCCAACCATACTTAGTGGCAAATTCTCCACGATATTTGATGATGAAAGTATTAAGAGGATCTTAGAAGAGCTTGGAACTGAAGGTAAGGCCATAATAACAGAGCTAGTATTTTTAAGGCATGACCTCATTACCGCTGGCAGAGCAACAGGAATTAATCCAGTATTTATACAAGAATATTATTTAGCTTTTTGGAAGTTTTTTAGGGAGGCTGTAGCTGGAAATAAAAAACCTGAACAAATAATTGATGCTATTAAGGAGCTTAATAAAGCTCACGAAGAAGGTGAAGTAGCATCAATATAAAACCTTCAGACTATTCACAAAGCAATAATCCCCCTATAATAAGTCATGGAAGCTTTACCGCCGACAGTGACGGCACTGAAACAGATGGAGCAGCAGACGATATCGCCTGTAGCTCAGACACCTTCACCTGCTGCTCCTGTAGGGCCCTCTCTACCCTGGTATAAGAAACTATTTGGCAAATTTAAAGTGCAACCTATTTGGGTGAAGGCCATCGTGGTTGGGCTAACTCTTGTGTTTTGTTTGGGAAGCACGATGGCCGTGATGACCTTAACTGCTTTGGATACAAAGATCTTTCAGTTAACTTTGGATGGAGTCGTGCTTGATGAAAAAGGATCACCTGTCGCAAATGCCATAGTCGCACTTGATACTGCAATCGGACGCACCGACACTTCTGGAAAATTCTTTTTCGGTAACTTGGAGATTAAGAAATACAAGCTAGAGATCAGTGCCGAAGGCTACGAAGATTTCTCTCAAGAAATCGTGATCTCACGTTCATTCCTTAATTATGCGAATAACCGCACATTCACACTTAAAGAAGCCGGTGAGGCAAGTATCGCCGGAAGGTTGATTAGCCCAGACGCGGCGTATGACTTCGTGAACGATGTATTTGAAGTCGGCGACAAAGCATTCAATATTGGACTTGATGGTAAATTTGAGCTAACTAAGCTCGAGACTGGTAAGCAGAAGGTCGAATTCAAGTCGGCCGCGTTCAAAGATCTCACCTGGGATCTGGAACTCAAAGGCGGCCGAAACGATTTGGGGGATATCCAGCTAACCCCCACAGGGGACATTGTCGGTTCATTGGCCAGCTGGCTACGTGAAGATATTGTGGATAACATTGAAATTACAGTCGAAGGAGTACCAAAAGAGCAAATTATCTTGGACGCATCTGCAGGCGAGTTCATTGTAAAGGATCTAGAAGTCGCGCGTAAATACAAACTACGTACCCAGGCTGCTGGATACCTGACGCGCGACTATGAGATCGGCATCGATCAGGGACCAAACCAGATCTTCGAGTTTAGGATCGTCGAAGACCTCAAACTTCCACTTGTGCGTGAGATCGAGCGCAATGAACAGTTGGTCGCCTTAGAACTTGATGGCAAGAACCCGGTCACACTCACACAGGAACAAAGAGACCCACCTTTCGGCGCAGAACTTGTGCAAGACGTTGTTTATTACTTTTCTACAAGAGATAACATTCAAAACAATATCGGAGGGGATGGTTTCTCGGCCTATGTCACCAACCTTACCGGAGGTAACCCACAGAGATTAACCTCAAATGTCCAAAACTTAGGCCGGCAGGTACCAAACTTCGAGGCTCAAAAGATCGCAAACGTCCGCAAAGGCAGCACTGCCCAAGCACGTATTCTAGAAGTAATGGATTTGGCTGGTAACGGTCGTCAGACTATCAAGGATATCGCTCAAGGGCAGTTTGGAGATATTGTTATCAGCGATGATGGGAAAGTTATCTACTTCTATATCCAAAGTTCGGATACCCAAGTCGCTGGTGTATATCGTGCCAACATCGGGACCAACCCGGTCCGACTTTTCAACAAACAAAATATCCAACTACTCTCTGTCGGACCTGATGGAAATCGCCTACTCTACTCTGCACGCAATGAGGCTACTGGACTATCCGATTTGTACACTTATACAAATTCAACCGGACAAGATACCACAGCCAAGAGTGCCATCACAGGTGGACAGTATCAATTTATTGAGGATAGCGATACCCTGGCCATATTCGTGGACAATCGCCAAGGCGCATCAAATGTCTATCAATTAGACGTCAGCACAAATACCGAGACACTACTTACCAAGTTTACTGACAACGTCGAAGGTGTAGAGGCCATCTGGCAGCAAGGCAAGTTGATAATCTACCAGTCAAACAAAGGTGTATACGCTTTGGACCCCAAAAAACCGAAACATGGGAAACTCATAACCACAGACTTCGAAAGGTATACCGGCTACGACTTCTGATTCATTTCAAACTCCCTTAATTCCTCTACTACTGGGTTGACTAGTTGATCAGTGATATCTGAAGGTTTTATGGTGCAAACAGAAAAAATCTGCTGCTCTATTCTTTGCATACCTCGCGCAAGTTGTTCGAACTTCTGGGGATCTTCTTGGGTATTTTTGTTCAAGGCAAACCGACTTCTCCCCTCTTGCATACGTTCTTCCAGTGAGGTTACCCCAAAAGGTGTGACACGGTGATCGCTGTACGCACAGATCTTTTTTGCAGTATCAGAATGAACCGCATTCTCCAATGCCTTGGAAAAACCGATGGCACTCAATAAGTCCATTACACGTGTCGGCTGATTAAGTTCTCGCGCGATTTCGTGGGTAGCTACATGCTCATCGGTTCCGTACTTACCCACGAAATCGCGCTTCACCCCCTCCCAATATTCAAGTCCCTGAGGTTGGAGAAAATCCGGAAAAAGGTCGAGTTTGAACTTCAAAATATTTCCCATGTCATGCAGCAAGCAGGCTGCAGTTATCTCCGAAACCTCACCCAAACCAGGAGTGTTCAGAGCTATTACTCTAGCCACTGCCGCAACTCTCAACATATGGAGCTGCAGACTTGGCATAATTTGATACTGTTCGTAAATGCTAGTAATGGTCATCTCTAATTATACAGCTTGGTAGACAGTGCTAAAATCTGATTATGTCAGATATTGAGGAAATAAAAAATCGCTTGGACATCGTAAGTATTGTGGGGGAGTATGTTCCCGACCTCAAACGTGCTGGACAGAGTTTCAAGGCACCATGCCCTTTTCACAAAGAGAAAACTCCCTCGTTTATAGTGACCCCAAGTATTCAACTGTTCAAATGTTTCGGATGTGGCGAAGGCGGAGATGTGATCAAGTTTATTCAAAAGATAGAGAGGGTCGAGTTTGGAGAAGCTCTGCAGATTGCAGCCTCAAAAGCCGGCTACGAACTAAAGAATCAATCCAGTGGCAATAAGGCTTTCAAGGAGCAATCCAAAAGAGTATTGGAAATGAATAATTTGGCTTGTAGTTTTTGGGAATTTATCTTGCACAAGCATAATGCCGGGAAGCCAGGCAGAGACTATGCTACGAAGCGGAAACTGGCTGAACCCCAGCTTAAGCTGTTTCGCATTGGATACGCACCAAAAGGGAACAACCTCTTAAAATTTCTACTCAGCAAAGGATTTAATCAAAATGAGTTGCTTACAAATGGTCTAGTGGTAGAACGAAACGGGCAGATAATCGATAAGTTTAGGGATCGTCTGATGCTGCCAATTCTGAATGCCAAGGGGGATGTGCTGGGGTTTAGCGGGCGAATTGTCACACCTAACGAGTATGCCCCCAAATACCTCAATTCGCCCGAGACTGCAGTCTACAAGAAAGGAGAAATTCTGATGGGCTTGCATCAAGCTATACCTGCTATGCGCGAACACAAATTTGTGATCCTTGAAGAGGGAAATATCGACCTACTCTCATCTCACCGAGTTAAAGTAGGAAATATCCTAGCTACTGGGGGAACCGCTCTTACACTTGAGCAGTGTAAGTTAATAAAACGCTACGTTGATATTGTTTACTTCTGTTTTGACTCAGATAATGCAGGGCTTAACGCGCTGATCAAAGGGATTGGACTTGCCGAGCAAGCAGGGCTAAAGCACAAAGCGTTGGATATTGGTCAACACCAAGACCCTGACGCCTTGATAAGTGCAGATCCTCAATCCTGGGAAAGAATAATTGCGCAACCAATCAATAGTGTAGAACTGGTAATGAAGCGAATCGAAAAGGAGTATGATCTGGGAACCCCAGATGGGAAATCTGACTTGTTCGCGAGAATGATCCCAGTCCTTCAAAGCCTGAAGGATAAAGTCCAACTTGCCCACTTCGCAGAAGAACTGGCTGTAAAAGTGGGAGTGCAAGTTGACGATGTACACTCGGCAATCAAGGCGGGCGCTACGCGCCCGCCGCTCAGAACCAAAGCTTCTGAGTCAACAACCGTAAGTGTCAACGTGGCCCCACATTTCAACAACAAAGAGATCTACCTTCTGTCATTGTTGTTACAAGTTCCCAATCTTAAAGACCTCGATATCAGCCAAGAAGTATTTTCTGATCCTGCTTGCAAAGATATTTTGGTCCAAATGCAAAAAACATCAGACTTTGCCACTATCTCGGCAAATATCTCAGATGCAGGTCGAGAAGCATTGCAGCAAGCACTTGCACTCGATGTTCTGAGTATCGAAGACCCGAAGGCTGAGGCCGCCAGGGTGTATAGAATGCTTTACACAACATCTATTCGAAAAGAAATTTTGAATTTGCGTCAGGCGCTCCATGAAAATCCTGACAACGAAGAATTACTTGCCAAGTTGCAGTACTACTCCAAAGAGCTTAGACTGTAACAGCAATAAATTTGATCCACATACCCATGAGTAACTTTCGTCGCCAAGCAACTAGATTTAGAACTATCATTTTGCTACTTCTGTTAGTAATTGCTGGCTTAGTAGTTTTTATCATCAGTAGGCAGAACAGAACTAGCCCAATTCCGGAGAGTAGTCTATTTACTGCCGGAGTACGAAACATTCGCCAAGAGATCACTGCAGAAGGCAACCTCAAGGGGGTAGATACTCGCCAAGTCCTAGCACCAGCCGGGGCGGAGATCACAGGAATCAACTACTCTGTAGGAAGTACGGTAAATAAAGCAGATGTGATAATGGCATTGTCTTTGAACGGTCGAACTGTAGAGCTAAAAGCCCCAATAACCGGAACACTGACTCGTACAGGACTCAAGGTGGGCGATATCTCTAGCGGAAGTACTGCATTTGAAATAGCGGATACGAGTTCCTACATTATTGAGCTGGCTGTGAATGAAGCAGATGTAGTTGCATTGATCCCTGCACAGCCAGCCGAGCTTGTTTTTCCCGCCTTATCCTTGGATGAGGTGTACTCCGCCGAGGTGGGAACGGTAGCTCTGGCCCCAAACACTAGCTCTGGCGCAGTCAGTTACTCTGTAACTATCAAGCCTTTGGAGCTCCCAGATAACTTCAAACTCGGGATGAGTGTAGATGTGACTATCATCAGCGCTCAAGTAGATGGGGCACTCGCAATCCCAGAGAACTATTTAATCGAAAAGAACGACGAGTTCTTCGTCAAACACATTACTTGGAACGATGACAATAAGCTAACCTACACAGAGACTGAGCGTAAGGTGGAGATTGGGTTAAGGACAAATGAGTATGTTGAAATTACTTCTGGATTGGCGGAAGGAGATATCGTACTTGAACCTACAGCCAACGTTCAGAGAAGATTTGGATTCTTCTAAATATGCCCAATGCCCTCATTTCTCTCCAAAATATTACGAAGGTATACAACAGAGATGCGGACAATGAGTATCGCGCACTCAAAGGGGTAGATCTTACTATTGATGAAGGAGAATTTGTAGCAATTATGGGGCCGTCGGGCTCTGGTAAAACCACTTTGATGAATATTCTAGGGGCTCTCGATACACCTACTTCCGGGAAGTATCTGCTTAGGGGGCAAAATGTGGGAGACTTACACCCCAATGAACTTGCCGAGTTTCGGAATAAACAGGTGGGATTTGTATTTCAACAGTTCAATCTGCTTCCAAGATTTAATGTTTTGGACAATGTGCTCTTGCCTACTATCTACGGCCAGGTCTCTGATGCTGAAGAGAAGGCGAAATTGGTTTTGGCCAAAGTGGGTTTGGAACACAAGATGAATAGTCGTCCGAACCAGCTTTCTGGTGGGCAAGTTCAGCGAGTTGCTATTGCCAGAGCGCTTATCATGTCTCCGGCCATCATAATGGCCGATGAACCAACGGGGAACTTGGACAGCAAAACCGCTACAGAAATTATGGCATTGTTTGAACAGTTAAATTTTGAAGGTAATACTATCATCCTAGTTACCCATGATGAAGAGGTTGCAGACTATGCGAAACGGACGATCAAGGTAAGGGATGGGGAAGTTATCAATTCACGTAAACAAAAATGAGCATTCGAGAATTAGTCAAAATTTCATGGTTTTCTATTCGCGCAAACAAAGTGCGCGCCGTGCTCACCACTTTGGGGATCGTAATCGGTATTGGAGCTGTAATTGCAATGTTGTCTGTCGGTCAAGGCGCGCAGCAAGTAATTCTTGAACAAGTTGAGGGATTGGGGGCCAATACTGTTTCCATCATTCCGGTGGCAAATTTCCGTGGCCCCCAATCCCGGTCTACATTTCAGCAGCTCTTGGTGAATAGGCTAGATAAGAGGTTGCTGGAGACTTTTGCGAATGAAGTACGGTTTCCGGAAGTGGAACAGATCGGGGCCGAGCTTAGCAATAGCTACGAGGTGAGTTATCGGTCCGAGGCCGCTTTTCTGACTGTTTATGGTGTCTCTGCATCGCTTTTCGATATTAGAGAGGCCGAGCTGGACAGAGGACAGCTGTTCGATGCAAACGATGAGGCACGTCAAGCTAAGGTGGCTGTATTGGGGAGTCAAGCTGCTCAACGGTTATTCAACCTGGATGACCCAATCGGGAAGGTGATCAATATCAATGGGATTAAGTTTACGGTGGTTGCGATTCTAAAGCCAAAGAGTGCTGGGGTAGATAATCGTGTGGATATTCCGCTTACCGCGATGAGCTCGTACCTTACTGGTTCGCGTGATGTATCGCAAATCGTTCTTCGTGCCAAAGATGAGAGTGTAGTGGATACTTTGGCGACGAAGGTCGAAGATGAGTTAAGGGATTTCTACCATGTGGCAGAAGGTAAACAGGGGGATTTTACGGTTTTTACCTCACAAGATATTCAGGAATTAGCCTCTACTGTGACCAGTATCTTCACAACCCTACTCGCAAGTATTGCCGGTATCTCGTTGATTGTCGGAGGAATTGGGATTATGAATATTATGTTGGTTTCTGTGACTGAACGTACAAAAGAGATCGGTCTTCGCAAGGCTGTAGGCGCCAAGCAAAGCGCTATCTTGGGGCAGTTCCTAATGGAATCGGTCCTCCTGACCTTGATTGGGGGGATTATTGGGATTGTGCTTGGTGTCGGACTTGGACTCCTTGTCGGCGCGGTAGGCGGGTTTACAATCATTATCTCTTTGCAATCTATCGCATTAGCCACATCCGTGTCTGTGGCCATCGGCCTTGTATTTGGCTTCTACCCCGCCTACCGCGCCGCCCAACTCAACCCGATCGAGGCGTTGAGATATGAGTAAACCCTTATGCTATCCTAATGTAACTATGTTTCTAGTATGAATACTTCTAACCCTATCTGGCAACAATTTGATTTGGAGAATAACCTCCTGAAAGAGTATCAGTATTGGATGCTTCTAGTCCGCAAGAAGAATGTGAAGTTAGGAACATGTGTCGCTATTTTAAAGCGTGATGCCTTCCCTCTATCAGAAGCCACCTCAGAAGAAATGGCAGAATACGCACTGGTTGCAAGAGAAGTCGAAACAGCCTTAAAAAGTGCTTTCAAACCTCACTTAGTTCAACATCTAGCACTTATGTTCAAGGATAAACAAGTTCACTTCCACATTATCCCCAGGTATACAGAGGTCATTGAATTTGCAGGCCTACGTTGGGAAGATGATAATGTTCCTGATCCCTTATCCCAAAAGGGTGGGGAAGTAACCCAAGAGGTGCTAGAACAGATTAGGCAAGAACTCAAAAAGCACTTACGACAAGTCGTTTGATCCCAAGTAGTGTTTCAGCGTGAATTTCAAATTTGGATCTAGGTCTGTTTGTTTGCTGAGCCAGATTAGATAGTCAGGCTCAGATTTGGCTACTTCTTCCCAGGTCTTACCTTTGTGTTTTCCAAACTTTACATGTCTTAGCAAGATCGGTTTAGTTGCTAGATCTTGCATGTGTTGTAAGATGATTTCCTCCTCTGTTGTGTCGAGTTGTTCAGAAACCACAGCATACAGTTTGCGAAAGAGTTTTTCCAAGATTATTACATCTCCTTCTGCATCGTGGGCTGTTACCCCAGGCTCATCCAAATCAAGCGCATAGCGCAGGTATTGTAGACTTCGACTTTGTAGTGGCTCTTCGTTCATATCTTTTTCTAGATACTTGTGAGCTACTTTGAAAGTGCAAATATATTTGGGTGTTTCTATCCCTTCGTTGCGCAGTATTCCGATATCAAACTCTGCGTTGTGAGCGACAAGGATGTTGTTTTTAAGTAGCTCAGGAAGCTTTGTATATTCTTCATGATCAGCAAATGCTGGCTTGCCTTCAAGCATTCGGGGGTGGATATGGTGGACAGACATTGCAAAGAATGAGATTGGGACAGGCGGCTGGTACAGCTGGTTTACCATCTCCCCTCCGTCGAGTTTGTACGCCAGCTGTACCAGCCGGTCTCCCGGAAAGGCATTACCCGCAGTTTCAGTATCTAAGAATATTACGTTCACGAGATACATTCTACCAAATTAAGCTAACGAAAGGCCTTTTTGCTGAACAGTGGGTAAAAATATTTACTGTCGTGGATTGCCGGTGACGGTCACTTTGTTGTTTGTAAGGTTCGGATCTGTGATGCTAGCGTCTTGTGTAAGCTCCGATGTAATTGTGATTGAGTTAGTGGATGAGTTTGTCACAAAACTCATCCCAGCCGTCGCCGTGCTAGCTGCAGCAAGATCAGCACTAAAGATACAAACTATTTGCCTGGCCGTACTTTGGCTGCAGGTTGCCTGGCCTGATGAAGACGGCCTTATGGAAACGTCCACACTAAAGTTCGTAGTTACCTTGATAGCCTTGCTTACACCGGGTCCTGCATTTCGTACATTTACGATCCATTGAGTAGGATTTGTGGCACTTGTTTGTGGAACAAGCCTGGTTGAAGTAACAGTCAAATCGGCTATATTATCCGTATTTGGTAAGTCTACATATTCATTTGTGAAGGTGATTTTTCCTAGTTTAAAATCCCCTCCCGCTACTTCGGAATCCCTAAATACTATGTTATCCGCAGCATCCACAAATGCAAGGAATATATCGCGATTGCGAGCAAAAAACTCCCGTACCTCTCCCGTATTGGCCAGACGACTGAGCGGGAGAGTGACCCCAGCTTCAAATCCGATTATGAAGTAGACGCTGTCAAGCGGTCCTGGGTTTAATTGGGCCAAACCACCGACACCGTTGAAATAGGCACTTAGGTCAAACTCCTTGGTACTTGCATTGTTGGGATTCAAGAGAAAGGCACGTCTATTGTAAATGTACCCCCACCCAGAAACAATTGCACCAATTTGATTATTTTTACCAATTATAGGTCTGAGCAAGAGGTCTTCCCTCTCCTCAGGCTTACCTAACGCCACTGCACTCAATTGCACATCTACAGTTGTCTTAGTCGGTAGGTATCCCCTCACATACGGAGTTGCATCTGGGGCAGAATAGAAAAGCGCTGCTGAGTCAAAAGGAGTGAAAGTGAACTGGAATGCATAGATGGCATTTTGAGCATTTATTAAGTCTTGGAAGTTGATCACCGTTTCCCCCACCCTACCATTTGTCAGACGCTTCACCGTTCCGTACAAACTATTCGCAGGCAATGCCGCTCCCTGAGCCCCTCTTGCTATACTGCTAACTATGTATATCCCCCCACGATAGTCTTTCACCAGATTAAACGAACGTGCATGATTCTGTGCCTGGTCATAGCCTGTAGGGGCACCTACATTGATTTTGGCAAATGATTGTACGGCACCTGTTGTAATAGTTACTTTGTGGACTTCCAATTGAGTAAACGTAGTATCGGTAAAACTTGTAAGATATATTGTGTTATTCAATTCGTCTATTAAAATCGGCCTGGAATTGTTTGTAGAATCGGTTAGAAATCGCTTACCATTCCCTACCGGCAATGAGGTGGTAGTTTCTTGTCCCAATGGAAGCTTAGCAATGGCATGCTCAAAGTAAATATTCCCGTCAAAATAGATAGAGTTGCTTTCAAGCACGTAAATGGAATTGTTCATTTGAAAGATCCGCACAGGATAATAGCTATCCGAATACCTACGAGAAGCGATATCTTCTGTAATTATGTATTTACGGCAACGGTTGGTAGTAAATACATAGCCATCGGGGCATGGGTCTGAACGGACAGGAACTGCTACGGCCGCTTTTGGGGTGAGTGCTGCCACACTGACATCTTGCTCTGGAGCCGCTGGCACTGTGAGGGTTTGGATTACAAGTGCTGTCACCACAAACAGAGCCAACAACAATACAAACACGACTCCTGGGCTAAAATTCCTAGTGCGCATAACGGATATAGATATGTACTACTGTAAGGGAAGAAAGGTGCGAAGTCAATTCGGGGCCTTGGGGTGCAACTTCAAGTCCATCTTTGTCAAAAATTCCAAGGCCACCTCTTTAGTCAACTGAAATACCTCTGCCTTGCTGTAGCTTTTTTGGCGTTGAGCAAATTCGACTTTGGCGGCAGCGCCGTGGGCGCTGCCGTAGTCTGCCTTTTTGTACTGCATGTAAATCATTTCTACAAATTCGTGCATCAGAATATAGGGTCGTTCAGACTCTTGGACCTGATCTTCGATCCAGATCTCGCCTTTGGGTATCCAAGGATAGACGTATCCATGTCCGCCTTCGATGAACTCTGTACGGTAATGGTTACGAACCTCTTCTCCGTTTACGATCCAAACTGTCACATCTTCGCCGAAAAATTCACCATATTTGTGGAGGCGGATCTCGGGCGCCACGTCAGATCCATCAGCTGTTTCATCGTAAATGTCGCCCGACAATTGCCACCGCAGCTTTTGTTCTAATGCCAAGGAAGTATCGTATGCTTTTTCCCAAGGGGTTCCTGCTTTCATGAGTCTGGCATAGGCCAATGCGTGGTGGATATAGCATTGCCTGTCGATTTCCGTTGCCTTCTGATTTATCCAAATCTCTCTTTCGGGGATGAAATCAAAATCATAGTGGCTACCGAAGCCGCCGAATTCTTCGGCGGTTTCACTGCTGTTGCGTACCACTAAGTCGTCAACCAGATAGACTTTATAATCACCATAGGTATCAAGTAATTGTTTGGAGGTCTCTGACATTTTATACGTTACTTTCACCGATAAAGAATACTTCTACTGACTGGAGTACCTTGGCGAATTTATCTCGAGAGTTTATAGGGGCAATCATACCCGAATCATCTTCGTGCACTTGGCCAGATTTACCAACAAAGGAATAGTTCCTGCCCAGAGGTTGGAATCCAAACTTTGCAAACATTCCCCCCAACTTATCAATATCGGTATTGAGAAATGCTATGTCCGCACCCCACTCCTGCGCAATTTTCAACCTTTCCTCAATTAATTTGCGGCCCACTCCTTCTCCTCTGTGCTCCTTAGCTACAGTCAAACCTCCTAGCCCTGCTATTTTTAACTTTTCACCTTGAAATTCAACTTCTTTCTTGAAGAATGTTGCCACACCGACCAATTCATCTCCTAAATATGCAAGAACGTAAGTGTCGGGATCTTTCCAAAACCATTCCTTTATTTCCTCTGCCCAATCTGGATCTCCCGCCTCCTCAATGTCGAAGTTTCTATCTCCAAAGTTTTTACGTACTATTTCTAGTTCGGGAGATAACTCGGAGAAGGTTTGAATTTGGATTTTTTCAGGCATTCGCCATTCTACACCGCAAAGCTGAAGAAGTCTTCGGGTAGTTGGAGTCCGAAGGGAAGCACAGGCGCTGGGCCTTTGAGGTAGGTCGCCAAATCATGAGACTCGCGACGAAGTTTCTCTTCATAACCTAAAACTAGTAGGGTATTGCCGCTTGCGGCCCCGAGTTCACGTTCAATATTCATATCTTTGTAAACCCGCACATCGGCCAAAGGCCCAGAACGATCATCAACGAAGTTCCCATTAAATTTCCACATATCCAGCATCTTACTACCTTCAAAATTCCAGATGAAAGAGATAGCATAGTTCATATCGGCGAAGTATTTAGGGTCGGACTTTATTAGCTTACGGACATGTCGCTCTAGATCTTGTTGTTGAAAACCTTTGTAAGAATCGACTGCATCCCTATCTGGGTAAACGATTACTTGCTTACCGTCAATGAATAAGTCAATTGAATTGTAGAAGCTGTAGTTGGATATTGTCATAATAATGAATTTAATTTATTTATTCTTCGCCACAATTTTGACCTGCGCTAGCTCGTGGAAACCATACTTGCCATGTTCACGTCCAAACCCAGAGTTTTTGTAACCCCCGAATGGGTTAAATGGCATGATGTAGTTAGTTCCATTCACACTCACCATTCCAGACTGAATTGCTGATGAAACTCTCTCCGCTAATTCGCTGTCTGCGCTGAACACATAAGCGCCCAACCCGTAGGCAGTTTCGTTCGCTAGAGCGATGGCTTCCTCTTCTGTTTTGAAAGTCATAATCGGCAGCACTGGACCAAATACTTCCTCGGTCCACACACGCATATCTTTCTGCACATTTGTCAGAATAGTAGGAGCATAGAAGGCTCCACCAAGTTCTTTCTCCAAACTCTTACCTCCCACAACAACCTCTGCGCCATTGGCAACAGCGTCTTCTACTTGAGCAACTAGTAGGTCTAGCTGACGTTTGGCAACCAAGGGGCCAGTTTCAGTTGCCGCATCTTCAGCGTTTCCAACCTTTTTTACCTCAAACACTTCTTTTAATTTCTCTACCACCTTGTCGAAGATACTCTCGTGCACGATCAACCTCTTCAATCCGTCGCAACATTGTCCCTGATTTAATAGTCGATTGAAGCACACCGTACCTACCGCGACCTCCAAATCTGCATCCGCAAACAGAACCCCTGGTGCGGAACCGCCCAACTCCATCACTGCTTTGATAAACTTTTCGCCTGCAAGCTTGTATAAGTACTTACCTGTCTTTGTGCTTCCGGTGAAGTTAATCAGATTAATATCTTCGTTTACTAATACATCACCAACCTTACCGTCGCCATAAACTTCGGCGAAAACATCTTTGGGTAAGTGCTTAGTCATCACTTCTTCGATAAATTTACCGCTTAGTGGACACTCTTCAGAATGCTTCAATACAACTGCGTTTCCCACAAGTAAGTTCTGAATGCTTGCCCACACGAAGTTTGCAAAAGGAAAGTTCCAAGGGATTACCACTGCTGCGACGCCGATGGGTTCAAAGAATACTTGGTGCAATTCGGCGTCGCTCTCGAAAGTCGTTTCCGGAGCTAAGTACTTTTCAGCATTATCCAGGTACCACGAGAAATAACTGGCACTTCCGTCTACATCACTCAACGCTTCTGTGATAGGCATACCCATTTCCTTGGCTTGTATCGCTGCTAGCTCTTCTTTGCGAGAAACAAATTCGTCCAAAGCGCTACGTAAGTGTTCGATTCTTTTGGCTAAACCTATATCTCTCCAGGCGACCCGCGCAACGTGTGACTTGGCTACCTTATCTTTAATTTCCTGTGGTGTAGATACTTCAACTTCATCAATAACTTCGTAATTTGAGGGGTTTATGGACTGTATTTTGGCCATTTAGGTTTCGAGAATAATAGTAGCCAATGTTAACAAACTTTCTAGGGATGTCTAGACTATTCTGGTTTCTTCCTGGTTTAGAATATTTTACTGTGTTTGCACAGAGTACAGGGGGGGGTTAACTCTCTAACTGACTTATCGACTTGAAGTAGTTTTCTAGTTCTTCTCTTACATCCTTTGCTATCTCAGAGCCAAAACTACTAAGGACAAGCTCTACCAAGAAACCCTGGAAAAGTTTATCATTAGTTACATTCTTCTTAGCTCTAAGATACCTCACAGCCACCCTCCCTTCTCTACTAAGTCTATCTCCAATATTCCTTAGAAACTTATTTCTATTTAGCCCTCTCCAATTTAGAAGGGCAATTAAATCGTTAATCCGACTACTTGCTTTCTGAGCTTCCTTGCTCTTAAAGGAGTTTGCTAAGTCCTTTATCAGATCATCCCAAGAGAAATTTTGCATAAGTTTTGTTAAGTATCCACCATCATCACCCTCTGGGGCTGTCACTTCAGCTTCCCCCGAAATGGACAAGGTCGCCAACCTCTTAAAAAAGGGACTTGGTACATAATAACCCCCATTTTCTATACACAGGATAACGACTAACTTAGACCTCCATTTCTGTAAGTACCTAAGCATCCCCACGTCTTTGTCTTCATTAGCTGCCAGTACTACACCATAATCAGTTTTTAACTGAAGTGCTGAAAGTCCCATCTCTAGTGCATCAATCTCTACTTGAAAAGTCTGAGATAGTCTTACTATAAAATCATTCTTTAATGCTTTCAGATTAATTTCTCCAAACTCAGGGGGAATTGGAGTACTGTTAGTTACAAACCTAACAACTTCCTGCACCAAAAGTAACTTCTGGGCAATGTTTAGTAAATTAAACAATTGTCCTCCTAGCTCAATGTCATCGAATTCTATTTGTGTGGCTACTGCGTTCCTTTCCTCCTGCGGAACATCAATAACGGAACTAATTGAGTCCTGCCATTGCTGGAGGATTTCTCCTGAGACATATTCAAGTAAAGCAATGGCCTGTCTAGCCTGTTCATTTGAGAATACGTAAACATCCAGATTAATAATATTTTTCATGTCTGGATATTACCATTATATTACTATAACTGAACAGTACACATGATTCAAGAAAATAGTTGGGGAAGTTTCATAGGAAGTTGGCCTACATGAGCCAGTAGGTTCTCATGTTCTCCGGGGTGAAATGGATCTAGGGTCGCGCGGTTAGTAGTTCCATACGCTTTCGTAAGGTCCACCAAGCCGTCTATTATTTTGTCTAGTTCTCCTTTATTTATACCCACCATCGACTTCAATAATACTTCCGTTGACAAAACTGGCTATCAATAAAAAGGTCTTCTATTCCAAACCAATTCTAAGCTCTGCCTGCCTGTTAGGAAAGGCATCGCTGTCAAAATATTATTATTTATCTTTGAAAGACCTTCGGAGAGGGGGAGATTCGAACTCCCGCTGGGTTTTACCCCACTAACTCGTTAGCAATGAGTCCCCTTGAGCCTCTTGGGTACCTCTCCAATAAAATTTCGCAAAATTTGTATTGCAATACATTGTTGGCGAAACGGACAAATTATAACATCAGTGCATAATTTAAGTCTCTCAAAATATGCATACAATCTTTATCCTTACTGACAATCTCCGTTTCGCCCTACAACTGAGACGGGAACTGCAAAGGTTTAAATTATCACTTCACATACTGCTCGATCCCACCCGCTGTGACAAACCATTACAGAAGTCCCCCAAAGCTACGCTGGTTGTAAACATGGAAAAATCCTTCGCACATAGTCAAATTGTTTGCCGACAGCTGCACAAGAAATTTCCTTTGATGGCAAAAGCTATAGTTATGGGAAAGTACAATAGTTTCCAATATATAGAATCGGGTAAATGCGGCGCTGATGAGTACTTCAGTTCAGATTTAGCCATTGAAGATGTCTGCAATCGATTGGTCAAACTAGCGTCACGGCCACCAGTTCGTCCTGAACGAGAGATAGTCCTGAGTGAATACACCATAAACACAGAAGGTGGGACTGTACATTACGCAGGGAAACCCTTGCACTTGCGCCCCAGAGAATTTGAGATCCTGAAGTTACTGGCTGAAAACCATGGAAAAGTCGTATCTCGCGAGAAGATAGAGGCCAACCTCGAAGGCGGGCGGCGCACAAGTATTCACGCGCACATTTGCAATGTGCGCAAGAAATTAAGCAGCTGCGCCGCCCGCAACATTATTCAGACGATCCACGGCGTGGGGTACATGATCCGAGTTGACTGATGGAGCTCGCAAAGCTTCCGCTTGGCAAGATGCTATATAATGTCAGAAATGCCGACGCAAAGAACATCACTCGGAGACTTACTTCGCCGAGAACGCGAAAAACAACAACTAACGACAGCCCAAGTGGCGAAGAAAACTTTTATTCGAGCTGAAGCTATCGAAGCTCTGGAGGCTGGGAATTATGAGTTCTTTGGTTCACCAGTGTATGTAAACGGGATAATGAAGTCGTACGCTACGTTTCTGCGGGCGGATTTGGACAAAGTAGCTGCTCTGTACCGCAGAGATACAGCCACAGCCAAAAAAGCAGCCATCCAAGAGACCAAATCTGCCCCCAAGACATTTATCCCAACTTCTTTCATCTACAGTCGCAAAGGACTCACTGCCATTGGTCTGGGACTGCTGCTAGTTATTGGAGCAGCTTTCATACTCAACCAGGTTCAGGCACTACTTACCCCGCCTCAACTGACAATTACCGTGCCGCAAGAGCTCGCCGCAGACTACACGGGGGAACTTCTCATCTCCGGAAATAGCTTTCAGCTGAAGGGAAGAACATCCCCACGCACAGTTGTACGCTTTGGCGGTGAGGTGTTGGAAGTAGATTTGGACAATACATTTGCCACACCGGAGATACCGTTAGCCGGAGATGAATTCTTGGCAACGCTCACCGCCACAAACCAGCTGGGTCGTACCGCTACGATCAACTTGACTATCCGCAAAGCCGGCAGCAGTGTAATAAAAGTGGATAAACTCTCTGCACTTATCGAAGTCAGAGATGCCACCACGCAGGTGCTCATCCGAACAGATGGCAAGATCCAATTTGATGATAGATTGCTACCTTCGGAGGTGATCAGCGTGGAAGCGACCACTCGGATCCAGATCGAAACTGCGGATCCTCAGCGCCTGAGGATCCGCATAAATGGCACCGACTACACGACCTCTGCCCTTTCTACATCGTGGGAAATCGTGGAAGGGAGTGTGGTTCAAAAATAGCCAAATCTACATTCTTGGTAGATGACTTCTCTCTTTACATTTCCATTGACCACCTAGGTACCTACTGTTATGATCTTTATAACTTCCTGAACAGAAAGTTGGCTCGGAGTCCAGAAAATGTACGCGAACCTCAGATGAAAGAGCCATCTGGAAGTAAATACTCTGCTTGAGCCAAACCCGGGTTTGCATCAGAGTTTCCAAAAAACGAAACATGTCTAAAAGAGTCCCGCACAGCGGGAAACGAAGGTGGCACCACTCTGCCTAGCTTAGAGTCCTTGTGTATATTAAGTATAGTCGTACTTGGTATACATGAGGACTTTTTTGTTTTAATTATTACTTAAGAGATAATGCTAAACCCCGAAATCATTCGTAAAAATCCTGACATGGTGCGCAAAAACACAGCGGAACGTAATATGGACCCAGCCCTGGTCGATGCCTGGCTACAGAAAGATGCAGAGCGCAAAAAGACCCTGGCCGATGTTGAAGACTTGAATCGTAAGAAAAATGAGTTGGCAAACATGGGGAAACAGGGAGTGGATGTGGAGACGATTCGCGCACAAGGAAAAGAAGTGAAGGAGGCAAGTGTAAAGCTAGAAGAGAGCCTGAAAACTGTGGAGGAGGAATGGTTGACATTGATTAACCAGATTCCGAACTTGCATCTGCCTGATGTAAAGATTGGCAAAACTGATACCGAGAATGAAGTGGCTCGTGAAGTTGGTGAAAAACCAAAATTTGATTTTGAACCAAAGGACCACTTCACTTTGGGAACTGAATTGGGACTTTTGGACTTTGAGTCTGGCGCGAAGGTTGCTGGCTCTCAATTCTATTTCCTCAAAGGTGATGCTGTACTTTTGGAGTTTGCACTGATTCAGTTTGGGCTGGAAATTTTGCAGAGCAAAGGTTTCCAACTAGTTTCAACTCCTGATCTAGCGAAATCTCGTTACTACCTCGGGACAGGCTACGCTCCACGTGGCGATGAGGCGCAGATATATGAGATCGAAGGTGAGGACCTGGGCCTCATCGCCACGGCTGAGGTGACTATGGCTGGAATGCACGCTGACGAAGTTCTAAACCTTGAACAGTTGCCACTCAAGTATGCAGCGATTTCACATTGTTTCCGTAAAGAAGCCGGTGCCTACGGGAAGTATTCAAAAGGTTTGTACCGTGTGCATCAGTTTACAAAGTTGGAAATGTTTGTGTACTGCGAACCTGGCCAGTCTGAAGCGATCCACCAAGAGCTTTTGGCTGTTGAAGAAGAGATCGCACAGCAGTTAGGCATCCCTTACCGAGTTTTGAATATGTGCTCAGGCGACCTGGGAGCCAGCGCCGCAAAGAAATACGACTTGGAAGCTTGGCTCCCAGGTCGCAACGACTACGGCGAAATCACATCGACTTCAAACTGCACCGATTTCCAAGCTCGCAACCTAAATATCAAGTACCGCAATGAAGAGGGCAAGAATGATTTCGCCCACATGCTCAACGGTACTGCGATCGTAATGTCTCGTTTCCCGATTGCTATCATGGAGAACTACCAGCAAGCCGACGGCACGATCAAAATCCCTGAAGTGCTACGTAAATACTTTGGGAATAGGGAATTTATTGGGAAATAGGTTAGGCAAGTTTACAGCTGGTTATATCGGAGTTAAAATCCAGCGCAGGCGGAAGGATACAATTAGTCATACACTTTACGTCTTCAAACCTTAATTTACTCCAGTATCATTCCCTTCACAATCCCTCCCCACTCTACAAGCGTGAACCCTATGCGTTCAGGAGCCTGATAATCGCTTCCCCATTGCACCATATCTGGTAATGAGCTTACAGGAATTGGATTCAGCAAAACCCTAATTGCTGTTTCAGGTGTGGGTGAAACAGCTAACGGGATCACTTTATCGATAGACTGGGCATCAAAGAATTGCATCACGTAGAAAGGCGCTTCTTCGAGTTGCGGCAACCAATACTGCATAAAATCTGCACTCTCTGTTGCATTTAACCCCAACCGATTAAGAGTTTGTGTTAAGTAATTACTCATATCTTGTTTCGCAACGACTTGTTGTATCACAGGGCTGGTCGGTAATGGTGCGTTAGCCTCCCAGAATAGGTATCTATGCTTTTTCTGAGTCATCAAGTCCATAAGAGTGCCATTTGGATTTGCCAAGACATTCCAAACACCACTGTACTTAGGCTCAACTCTTACAATATCAAGGTCTCTAGGCAAACTAACACTAACTTCTGTAGGAGTTGTCGGATAAAGGTAGATCACAGGCTCCGCATAGCATGTTGGTGATACCATATCTTCTCGAAATACTGCACGCCAAATTCCTAATGTGTCTTTCCATAACAAGACTGGTTCATACTCTAAGTAAGTCTCATAATCAACCGCCGCAACTGATTTGGTCACTATCTTTCTATTATCATAGAAAATCTTAAATAAAGGCCATGATTTGTCGGTCACTATATATATTTCATCCCCTTGGTCCGTTGTGGCAGCTAATTGAACCCCAGATCCCAAATCCAATTCAGCCTGTTTAAGCTCTTCGGAAATATCTAGTAAAAGCTTACTGTTAGGTGTAACGGCGCCATTCAACCCCATTCCCTGTGTATTCAAAAAGTTACACCCAATAGGATCTCCTATGTATTGAATGGTATTGGTATTGAAGAGTTGATAGCCAGCATCTGCAACATCTGGAAAATCTTCTAACACCTTTGAAGCAGTCCAAACAAGGTCCCTTGATGTGTAGGAATAATAAGCCTCTTTTGCCGTATCTTCATAGTAAACGAATGGCTGATTGAAACCAGATTTTCCTAATTCACTTCTAAGTCCTGCGACAGTTCTAATTGAAACCTTTGAATCAACAGCATCCACCACCGAAAGTTTTGAACTTTTAGGATCTCGGTTTGAATAAAACTGAGATCCTGACCCTAAAGTATCTAGCAAGTACAATTCAGCCAAAGATTCACTTGTAAATAATTCTCTTCCTACCGTGCTGTTTACAATAAGCTCTTTCCCCTTATAGTCAATTTCTCGGTTATTAATTGAATCAACGATATCCAGATCCAAAGCGGCATCAAAAGTAATTCCAACTTCGGGCATTGATTTAACCTCACTAATAAAGCTATCTGGAGCTGTATAAGACAATATCCGAGGTTCCTGTCGTAGAATGTTCACGTTATCGTAATCCCTACCCAAAACATACTTGTTATCTCCTAGATCAATAAACAGTGTTGCAAAAGTAACCCCTAGCTTAATATCGGCCTCAGTTGGAAGACCTTTCACAACATCACCATAGGGCATTTCGCTACTTAAGGCTAAATAGACATTTTTACCAGGATATATAGTCTTCATTTGACCTACAAGATAGTATTTTGTCGTAGCGGCAAAAGACTTAGTGTATATCTGATAATCAGGTTTCGTGACTCCGTTAACAGTAATATAACAATCCTGACCTGTTTTACAGTACTCCATCTGGAAAGGGAAGTATTGGTCTATCAAGGTCATCAACGTAGGGCCAACCTCTTCTTTGATATCTAAATACCATATGGCTTGATCTGTTTCTATGACGCGGGTTTCGGGCGTAGTAGTTGTACTCTCTGTTGACGAGCTTTGTTCCGGAATAATTTCGGTAGAAGTCCCCGTTTTCCCATAGGTCAAGAAGAATAAGATTAAACCTATAACCACGACTGGCAGAGCCAAAAGTGAAACCTTCGCACCTACCGGAAGAGCCTTAAACTTTGTCGTCATTTTTTGCCACATATTAGTTTGAGGTTGAAAATTAATACTCTGTTGCACCGAACTTACTAATGTCGAAGAAGGCACAAACTCTGGTGCGGATACAATTTCAGGAATTGCCAAAAGCAGGAGCGGAATCGTAAGAACACGCATCTTCATTTGTTTCTTGGCCATCTGTTCAAGTCCACGGTAGTATTTTGCTTTTACGGTGCTTTCGGTGGTTTCCAAAAGCTCAGCAATCTCCGTAAATTTCATATCTTCCCAAATCTTGAGGATAATGATTTCTTTGGTGACTTCATCCAACTTATTCAGTTCGGACTTCACCTGCTCGAGTAGAGCACCGTCAATTACAGCATTTTCAACAGGAGGAAAGTCGGAAACAGTCTGTTCTTCATCTTCAAGCGGTTCAATCTGGGGTTTATTACGGAATTTTTTATAAATTAGGTTTCTGGCGGCACCAATTAGCCATGCGTGTGGGTTATCAACTTTAGAATAATTTTGCACGAGACTTAAGAAAACTTCGCTGACAATATCTTCAGCATCGGCCTTATTTCCCAACTTGGAAAATGAGTAGCGGTAGACGTTTGGCAAATATTCTTCGTAAACTTTTGGTATTTGTGAGTGTTGCATACCTAGTAGTACCATTCTGACGGAAAAAGTTGCAGAATTGTAGTGGTAAAATCACGCATGCCAGAGCTACCTGAGGTAGAAACCACAATTCGTTACTTGCGACCAGCCTTGCTGGGTGAGGTGATACGCGATTTGACTGCGTCAAATCGCGGGGAAAGTCACTTCAATATTCCTTTCTCAGAAGTTCAAGAGCGGATTATTGGGACAAAAACCGCAGCGCTGAATCGATTAGGAAAATGGATGCTGTTTGAGTTCTTAAACCCGGAAGAGAATTCTGAACTAAAGGCAGTCGGTCATTTGCGAATGTCTGGAAGGTACAAAATCGCCGACGAGGTGATAAAGCATCCGCATAACCGCTTTCAAATACATTTAGAGAATGGGCGAATCATCAACTACATTGACCAACGTAGGTTTGGGACATTTCATTTTGTAGAAGATTTTAAGAACCACAAAGCCTTAGCAGCGCTGGGGCCAGATATTTTGGCTGCCGATTTCACAGCAGAACAATTGTATGAAGGACTACGAAAAACGAAGAAACCCCTCTACTCTGCGTTGCTCGACCAAAGCATTGTGGCCGGCCTGGGAAATATCTATGTAAATGAGACGCTACATGCGGCCGGCCTGCATCCTCTTATGCCGGGCCTCGCTATTACTCCCACCCAAGCTGAAAGACTCCTCCGCGAGGCCCGCCGTATCCTCACCCTGGCTCTCGAAATGAAGGGAACTACTCTGATCGACAACCTCTATCAAGACCCCGAAGGCAAGACCGGTCAGTTCGCGAAAATGCTTCAGGTATATGGGAAAAAGTCCGATCCCGATGTTGAAGTACTAAAGATTGGTGGACGCTCCGTATTTGTGCACAGAAACACGAAGCCAACTTTTTCCCACTAGAAGGGTTGTATATTTGGTATATAGCTGATATACTGGGTATATATGAAAGATGTAATAGCCTTAGTTCCTGAGGATGTCTCACAAAGCATAGAGTTACTCTTTAAAAGGATGCGAGCTGATAGTCAGTTCAAGAACTGGACCGACCATGAAATAGAGTTGTTTTGGACTAATCAATTAGAATGTGTCCACAGTCAGTTTGAAAGTTGGGGTATCATTAGTGCAAGTGATCTCGTAGTCAGGCTACTTTGGCTACTCAAACATAACCGAAGGTTATTTGAATCTACCCTCTCCTACCACATGACAGGTGGGCATGGACCACTAATGATCACTCATCCTGCCGGATATCCAATAGCACTAGCGTCTTTCCTAAAATCTATCTCAGGAGTTGAATCATAAATCCCACCCTGGCATTCTATCCATTTGCTCAAAATCGTTGAGGTTGTAGAGTTTGGCGATGTTTTCGGAGATTTTTCCTTGCTCTTCAAGTTGCCTTAACGCTACTGTGGCTGCAAGGCCGATCATGCCGGCGTTGTCGGTGAGGAGGGCGCGATCTGGCGCGATGTGGAATCTTACTTGGGACTTTGTGGCAAATTCCGCGATCAGATCGCGCAGACGAGGGCTAGCAGCTACACCACCACCTAGCAGTAGTTCTTGAGCAGGAAACTGTTTCAAAGCGGCTTCTAGCTTCAAAACTAGGGTTCTCAGTGCGGCTTCCTCAAACATTACGCACAGCTCCCCAATTTGTTCTTCAGTCAACTTCTCTGCTCTACCCGTTTGCTTGATATCTAACTTGTGACTAACACCGCTTAGTTCATTGATCAGCTGCTTCGCCGCAGTTTTCAGGCCCGAATAGCTCATGTTTAAATCACCAGAGTTCGCCATAGGGATCGGCAACTGGTACTTCAGTTCTTCGTCCCCGGCGGCGTAACCTTTTACAAACAAAGTCTGCTGATCCCGTTCCAACCTAATATCTAGCTGACTGCGGGACTGCCCTGCAAGCTTGGAAATCTGCGGTCCGCCGGGATATTCTAGGCCAAGCATCGTGGCAAATTTATCGAAGGCTTCACCACAAGCATCATCCAACGTTTGGCCAACCTTGCGAATCGAATACAGATCTTCCAGAACCAATATCTCAGTATGCCCACCAGAAACCAGTAGTCCTAAAGCAGGAAATTCCCAATCTGCGTTTTTGAGATCCAAGGCCGAATACAAGTGGCCGGCCATATGGTTCACACCCAAAAGTGGCAGCTTGTATTCGGCCGCCAACTCCTTCGCTTTGCGAATCCCCACTTCCAGCGCAATCGCCAAACCTGGCCCTTGAGTAACCGCGATGTGCGTAACTTGATTTAGTGCGACATTCGCAACTTCCAAAGCTTCTTTTAGAACTTCGTTAATTTTATTCTCATGCGCCACACGTGCGATGCTAGGAACTACTCCACCATAAGCTTTGTGCAAATCTAGCTGTGAAAACACAACATTGGAAAGAATCTCACCATCACGTACCACCGCCACAGAGGTTTCGTCGCACGAAGTTTCAATTGCAAGAATCAGTTTATTCATTCCACCCCCTACTCTCTTCAACTGCAATATGCCTTTTGCCATCAGCCACCTCCGTTATTTTTACATCAATCTTCACCAGCTTTGGCAAATTGACCAAATCTTTAGATAACAAACCGCCCCACTCCATCACAATAATATTCCCATGTCGAATATATTTCTCTAAACCAATATCCCGTAGATCTTGCTCTGTTTTTAACCGCCAAGCATCTACATGAACAAAGTTTCCCACCCTTTCGTTGTATTTAAACGAATACTCGCGAATATATACGTAGCTCGGGGAAACGATCTCATTTAACACCCCGGCGCCTTTGGCAGCCCCCTTCACAAAATGAGTCTTCCCGGCGCCGTAGTCACCAGTCAGCAAGACCACGAAACAATTCTCTGCTCCATACAGCTGCAGCCATTTTTGCATCAATTTTTCTGCCAAAGCCATCGTGGCTGCAGCAGAAGTAGTTTCAAACAAACTCATTTCTTAGGTTTAAAAGATTTAGTCTTAGTTAAAACCACCTCCACCCCACTTGATTCAGCAAGTTCCTGGGCATATTCCTCAATCGGTTCCAGATTTGCCAGCTTTCTATTCTGCTCCATCTCTTGCCAATCTTTGACTTTGCGCAGAACCAACTTATCTCCTTGATCCGCAAACTGAGTACCAAATTCTTGTGGTCGACCTTGTCTCACACAAACCCGATCAGTCAAATATGCCAACCACGAGACATCAATATCATCTCTGTTCTGGCTAAGAAGCAACAAGTAGCCAAGTTGCTTTGTCACGTCTTCAGTTTGCAAAGCAATCAAATAAGCATAGTACGCCGCTTCTTCACCCACCTGCGAAATGGTAGGCCAGCCAATTTCAGAAATCACAGCATCCAAGACCAAATTATTTTCTCTAGCCCGATCAGCCAGGCGCTCACTATCTACTTTCTCATCCTTCCACAGAACCTCTGTTTCTTTTATAGCTTTCACCAAAGCTGATGTGAAGCTGCGCTGCTTCTTCGACATAAAGGATTATACACCAATCAAAGCGCCCCTTCACCTTCACTACTTGCGTAATCAAGGATTCGGGGCGCCTAACTGCGATATTATTGCAAATTATGCAACCATCTCGCGGAACTGTTTACCAGCGCGGAAGCGTGGTACGTTCTTAGCTGGAACGCGAACTGGAGCGTTGGTCTTAGGATTGCGTTTCATGCTCTCCTTTTGGTGTACAGCACGGAAAGTTCCGAAACCGGTTAGAGTTACAGAATCACCTTTCTTTAAGCTGGACATCACAGCGTCCAATACAGCATCCAAAACATCTGCTACCATTTTTTTGGTTGCACCTGTCTTGCTAGCTACTGCATTTACTAAATCTTGTTTGTTCATTTGAGTTTTCCCTCCTTTCTAGTGGATTTCCCTATAAAGGGATAGTTATTGCTTTAAATTTCATTACAGTAATACCGTAATGTGACCAAAGTCTATGACGAAGTCGGCGTTATGTCAAATAAACCTTTGTGAGTAAGGGAATATTTGACAGAGTTCAGAAAAACCTGTAGCACAAAGACTTTGAACCATCCGTAGCACCAGATCAGGTTGAAGAAAACCTTTACCTACAAGCCTTATTGCCCACTTAGCATTCAAGTGCTGTCAGAAAATAATTCTCCCCTCCTCTACCCAATGCTGCACAAAGTTCTGGCTGGACTATACTAATATCTCTCAGCTAACAAGGTTTTCACGTGCAATATATGTTACACGTGAAAGAATATGATTTGGCTACAAGTACTAATCTTTTTTTCACTAAACAGCTATAATACCTGATGGTTCGGGATATATTACAAATTGGCAACCCTATTCTGTATAAAAAATCAGCCCCGGTTGCGGTGAAAGACATCCCTAGTAAGGAAATTCAGACTTTGATCCAAGACATGCTTGAAACATGTGCCGCACACGATGAAGAGACGGCAGGGCTTTCGGGAGTACAGATCGGTGAACCAACTCGAATATTTATTATCCGCAGGGTGGACTTAGAGTCAGAACCCTGGGAGGTATGTATAAACCCAGAGTTGGAAATCGACGCCAGCGTACGATCAACTGTATGGGAAGGATGCCTGTCAATCGGAACAGGAGCTGAACGCGTGTTTGGGCCAGTAGAAAGACCTGACCACGTAAAGATGACATGTTTGAACGAGAAAGGGGAACAAAAAACCGTTGATGCTAAAGGTTATCTGGCACATATCATACTTCACGAGTTTGACCACCTAGAAGGAAAACTTTTCCTACAGTACATCGCAGACCCTAGCAACATTTGGCGTAGCGAAGATTTGGACGAATACCTCGAGGAGAACGGAACTTTTCCACCTAGTTAATCTCAGCCCGAAACTGCATCGCCTGCATAATGTGCACATCGTGCACTTTCTCTGAATCGGTAAGATCTGCAATAGTTCTCGCGATTCGCAACAGCTTGAAGTATGTGCGGCCGCCGAAGTTGAGACGTTCATGCGCAGCTTGCATTACCTTAGCGGCGGCCGGGGTAAGTTGTATCACTTGCAACAACTCTTTACTGTGGATTTGAGAATTGAGAGTGTTCGTACTAGATCCACGGCGGCTTAATTGTCGACTCCTTGCTTGTATTACCTGCGCCGCCATTTGTGCTGATGTAAGATCTGTCAATTCTTGCTTGCTGGGGGTAAGTTCCTCCCAGGCAACTTTTGACACAATTACGCGCAAATCTATTCTGTCCCAGATAGGACCTGACACTTTCTCTCGGTATGAACGGACTTCCTTCGCGCTGCAGCTGCATGGTTTGACTCCTGAATTGTAGTACCCGCATTTACAGGGGTTCATTGCTGCCACAAGTTGAAAATCTGCAGGAAACTTTACACTGTGGGTTGCACGGGAAACTACGATCTCTTTATCTTCTAATGGTTGGCGCAAGCTATCCAGTGCCTGCCGGCTAAACTCTGGAAACTCATCCAGAAACAGTACCCCGCGGTGAGCCAAAGTTACCTCCCCCGGCTGAGGAACTGTTCCACCTCCTACCAAAGCAGACACTGAGATACTGTGGTGAGGAGAACGAAACGGAGGAGAGTACAGACTTTCACGTGAAACACTTTTTGCCGAGACACTCTCGATTGCCGCAACTTCTAGCACCGCATCTTCTGACAAGGACGGTAGAATCGAAGGTAAAGCCTTTGCTAGCATAGTTTTTCCCGCACCTGGGATACCGGAGAGAAGTAGGTGGTGCCCGCCAGCTGCAGCAATAAGCATTGCCTGTTTGGCTAATACCTGACCGCGAATATCCTCAAACTTTGTGGTGTGAGCAGCCTGGGTCGACATTTTGTCGCTAGAGGAGAGTAGTGCCCCCAAACTTTCAACTGAAAAGCTCAGCACTTCTTGTAAATGGTCGATAGGGTAGAGGTTTACCCCTTTGATTAACGTTAGCTCCTGAGTACATTGCGCAGGAACCACCACATCCGTAATGCCAGATTCTAACAGACCGGTTATCAGCGGTAAGATTCCCTTCACAGGGAGGACTTTGCCTTCGAGGTTGAGTTCCCCTACAAATGCCACTTTGCGCGTGGGGATAGTAACTTGTTCTGTAGCGATGAGAAAACCAACAGCAATGGCAAGATCGTACACCGGACCAGTTTTGGGAATGTTTGCCGGCGCGAGGTTTACGATCACTCGTTGGGGGACAAACTGCGCGCCGGCATTGCGAATTGCAGACATCACCCGTTCACGGGACTCCTGGACCGCCTTATCCCCCAGACCAACTATGGCGAAATGGCTTAACCCACTGCGGTAGTCGACCTCCACCTCAACAGGGACCCCCTGCATTCCAAGCAGGCAAGCCGAAAAAACTTTTGCATACATGAGTCCATGCTAGCTGGCAATTCTTAAATAATTATTAACTCTAGCCAAACTAGTGTATGATTATGCTGTATGGAGAAGCATTTCTTGCAAACAGAATTTTGGGCAGAAGTCAGGGCAAAGCAGGGGCATCAGCCGGTTTGGATCAACAACAATCTATTACTCGTAAAACAAACCCCTCTAGGAGGATTCGGTTACATGCCCCAGGTTCAAGCCGCAAGTATTGATTATGCACAATTGGTGAAGCAAGCTAAAGAGCTTAATTTGTCGCATATTCTAGTTGACCCAGCAGACTTGGATTCCACCCCGTTGCCCAAAGTCCCAAACTCTGTACCTGCAGAATCGCTTTACTACCGTCATACTTGCATCGTAGACCTCACGCCCGATCTTGATCAAATCCTGGAAAGAATGAAGCCTAAATGGCGTTACAACGCGAAATTGGGGGGGCAAAAAGGTGTAGTGGTTGAAGTGAGTGATACCGACGAAGTATTTGAAATATTTTGTGACTTATTTTTCAAAACCGTTGCCCGCCAAAAGTACTTTGGTCGTGATAAGGCTTACTACGAAGTGATTTGGAATACACTTCGCCCTCAAGGAAAAGTTAAAATCGCTGTTGCCAAGTACCAGGGACAACCCCTCACTGCATGGATGTTGTACCTTGGGGAGCAGACGGTTTACTATCCCTATGGAGGCAGCAGTGAGTCTGGTCGAGATCTAATGCCCGGTCATGCACTTGTGTGGGGGATTATCCAGTGGGCGAAGGCGGCTGGTTTTAAGCAGTTTGACTTGTGGGGAACTCTCGGCCCAGCCGCCGACGAGCAATCTCCTCAGTATGGTTTTCATCGTTTCAAGATGGGTTTTGGGGGGACAGAGATTTCCTATGCTGCTAGTTTTGTGGTCGTGATTTCCGCTTGGCGATATGGCTTGTTTAGACTCGCAAATTCTCTTCGCTGGCTACTTCTCAGGCTCAGCAAAGCACTCAAGTAACCTAGTCTCGTTGCAGCGGCATGATAATGTGCAGAAAATCTTTGTCTTTGGAGTCTTTGAATACTGCTGCGGCCAATGGACCGTTTGTGGCAAAGCTTACCTCGTCCCCTTGAATGTGAGACACCAGCTCGATTAAGAACTGCAAGCTGTACGCCCCCTTGAAATCGGAGCTGCCAGTAACATCTTTCAGTTTAAGTTGGACTTCGTTTTGCCCCATCTGACTAATGCTGCTGCGCATGGTTAGTGTAGTTGTTTCTAGGTCTAAGTCCCAATCCACACGATAGCCTTGAGAATTCTTAGCAAAAGTGTAAACCACTTTCAGCGCATGTTCTAAATCGGCTTTGGGAACAGAGAAGCTTAAGGATTCGTCTGCAGGGATCACTTTTGCATACTCAGCATACGGTCCTTCGATCAATCTCACACTCACTTCGATCTCGCCACAGCGATAAATAATTTGAGTCTTTGCTTCGTTAACAAAGATTTCACATTCTTCCACATCTTCCGCAGAGAGGATTTTGATAAGCTCTTGTAGTGGACGCGCAGGAACTATCAGTTTCATTGGCTCTTCCGCACTAGAATCTGTTACCTCAATAGTCTTCAGAGACAAACGATAGCCATCTAAACCGACAAGGGTAACTTCGTTTTCTTTTAGCTCAGGGTCTATCTCCCACAGCACACCTGTATGTTGGACCTTGCTAGTCACCACATCTGCTGCACAAGCGAAAACTACTTTTGTAAGTGCATCAACCAACAGGTTTGACTTGACTTTCATCAAAGGTTTTTCGCTAACGCGTGGAAGAATGGGAAATTCTTGCGCGGATATGGTAGCAAACTCTGCCTGAGCCTTATCTGTAAGCGCTTTCAGCGTATCTCCCTCTTGCTTGAGTACCACATTTCCCTCTCCGGTTGCCGCTACAAAATCTGCAAGCAATTTACCTGACACAGTAAGGCTTCCTTCACTCTCAACCTGACCAGGTATCCACAAATTTATCCCCATATCTAGATTGGTAGCTGCAAGGTGTAAGTTAGTCTTGTTGACCTCAACTAAAACATTAGAGAGAACAGGAATATTGGGCTTCACACTCACTGCTCTAGTTACATAGTTTAATGCTTTGCTTAGGCTGTGCTGTGCAAGTTTGATCTCCATAAGTTTCTATATTTTTATAAACTAGAATGTTTAGTATTAGGCAATGTAGATTTGTGTATAAACTTCAATTGTGGCCCATTATATCAAAGTAATCGTGAAGCAACAGCATGTGGAAAACTTTATTTTGACTAATTGCTTTGTGACTATAGTTGACCAGGCAAATATACTTTAGGATAAAGGAGTTTAACTGTGGATGAATTTGTGAGCTTAATTCTGGATATCTTGTCCCAAAGTCCCAACTATTTGTTGGAGTTGAGCCTTGAAATTACTGTCGGTTAGCAGCATTGACTTCACTTTATCCACAGCATGCATCACGGTTGTATGGTCCTGACGGTCGAGTAGAGTAGCGATTTCTTCTAACTTGTAGCCAAGTTCTTCTCTGAGGACATACATGCAGATCTGCCTGGCCATGGCGACATCCTTTGTGCGGCGTGGCCCCTTGATGTCTTTTATCTTCACATTTAGCGTTTGGGCCACGCACTTGATCACGTCCGGAACTTTGACTTTCTCACGCTTAGCATAGGAGTCTGTTCCCATGATCCGGGCAACCTCTTCTAGACTAAGATCGCCCTCAGGTTTCATCTGATTGAACAAACTCACCTTTTGCAAAGCTCCTTCGAGTTCGCGGATGCTCTCGGTTATCTCGCGGGCCATCATTTCCAAGACAGTACGGCTGAGCTGCGCGCCCATGCTGACAGCCTTGCGCTCCAAGATAGCTAAGCGCAGCTCAAAATCTGGCTTGGTGATATCTACTACCATACCTCCCTGAAAGCGAGTCTTAAGCCGGTCTTCAATATCTTTAATGTCTTCGGGGCGCCGATCTGCGATCAAGATGACTTGGCTATTGTTGTTGTGTAGCTCGTTGAAGGTGTTGAAGATCTCTCCGCGAGTTGCTTCCCATTTCGAGATCTGCTGTACATCATCGATGATGAGAATATCTGCAGAACGATACTTATTTCTAAACTCGCGGTTCTTATTGCTTTTTATGGCCTTCACCATATCGTTCATAAAACCTTCGGACGCAGTGTAGACAATCTTTTTGTTCGGCGAACGCTCCAAGATACTGCGTCCGACCGCTTGAGCCAAATGAGTTTTTCCTACCCCGCTGGGACCAAAGATGTACAGGGGGTTATAAATAGTGCCAGGTGAGCCAATCACTGCAGATGCTGCAGCATGAGCTATTCGGTTGGCATCCCCGATGATGAAACTCGACATTGTGTACCGAGGATTAAGTCCGGCGGTTTGCAAAAGGGTATCAATACTTGCGGCAGGCGATTCGCTGCTCAACGGTAGTAGCGGCGTTGAAAGTTGACTCTGTTGGGTGAGATCTTGCTGAACGATGAATTGTGGCTCTACAGAGTTGCCGTAGACATGGCTAATGGTGTCGGTGATCAGCTTAGTATATTTTTGTTTCAACCAATCGGATGTGAATGGGTTGGGAACTGCAATGGTTGCCTGCGATTCTCCAATATTAACTAACCTCGCTCCTGAAAAGAAGGTCTTGTATATTGCAGGGGAATCGAGTTTGACTTCGATTTGAGCCAGCACTGTTTTCCATAGTAATTGTTGTTCTGCAGCAGGCATTTTCTATGATAGAATGATATTTAGAAATCGCTGGACAGTAAGCGGGATTCGAAAGTAGACATAGAATATATCCACGTGGATAACTTGTAAATATCCTGTAGCTAAATTATCCTTTTGGAGAGAATTTGAGATATAATCAGCCATGGTTCTAGAGAAGTTACCTTTCTTGATAGCAGCTTTTATACTAGGATTCTTTGTTGTGGCTCTAATGTTTACGAAAGAGAAGTTGTGGCTACGAATATTGCAGATCTTTCTCCCAACCCTAGGCTTTATTGCCGTTTTAGTTGTGCTACTTAATTGGCGTTCTGACTTTGTCTCTCTAAACAGTGCCCTGGTTGTGTTTTTGGGAAGTGCGGTCATTGCCGAATTATGTATTTGGGGAATTAAAGGCTATGTTCAGTCATTGGCGACTAAGCGGCAAAGTCTTCTTGTTCCGCTAATATATGGGGTTGTCTTAACCTTCATACTTTTGGTAAGTCTTTGTTCATTCGCGCTGGTATATTCTATTGCTCTCACACCTCCTGCTTGATATGGTAAGTCTTATCCTAAGTATTCCAAAGAATATAGCCAAGTTACTGATTCGAATTTATCAGAAACTTTTTTCTTTTGATCACTCCTTCTGGGCGAAGTATGTGAACTATCGTGTCTGCATTTATCATCCCTCTTGCTCAGAATATACTTATCAAGCAATTGATCGATTTGGGTTGCTCAAAGGCGGTTTGATGGGAGCTGCCCGTATTTGGCGTTGCAACGGGGTGAATATGGGCGGGGAAGATCCTGTTCCTGAGCATTTCAGTCTCAAGCGTAATAATCAGACAAACAGCTAACTACTTTTCTTCTTCTGCCCTAAACCTTGTGAGTTTGCGGAATGTGCTGCGAATACTTTCTACCGAGTCTGGACCGTCAATATAGCTTTTTAACTGTGGTAGGAATTCAATCTCTGGCTTGCGTGCAGATATTTGGTCTACTAGGTGATCTTCTGGAGCTTTGCCCCGGATAAGCTCAATTGCCAACGAGGTACGCATGGCACAGTTTCGCAGTTCTGGTTTATTTGCAAGGCTGGCTAGCGGTTGCTGCGCAACTTTTCCAATTACATTCATATTTACGTTTATGACTGGGCCGGAGAGCACCGAATTTGTTGCTGGATGACGGTCAAAGTAGGTATATATCTGATTCAACCAATCAGGGGCAACTTCTACTTCGGGTCCTGTGAATGCTGTAACTGGGGCTTGAATGCTTTGCAAGAGTAGGGTGAGCTTTTCACCTAGAGTGTAGGCCCCGGGAAACTTCATAATGTGCACGTTGGGGAAGAGTCGGGCAATGTTTAGGGACTGATCGATGCAAAAGTTGTCGAGAGCGTAAATCTGAAAACTGTAGTTGAAATCTTGCTCTTGCAGGCATGTGAGGATGCGAGCGATTTGTTTTTGGTTATTTCCTACTGGGATGATCACGGCAATCTGTTCCGTCTCGCCTTTGCCAAAATTTTCTGAGCGGTAATCTGCGAAATTCGTACGTAATGTACGAATTTCGCCTGTCACCAAGTAGCTAAGCTGGATATATAGACTGTTTAAACCGTAGCCTTTAAACCACTCACGGATACTGTTCAAAAGCCCCTTGTTGAATCGTCTCCCATCCATCTCTACAAATACGTCGTCAAGAACTTTTACTTTGCCAAATTTTTCGATCAGGAGAGAGAATATGGCGTCCTCGTTAACGTTCACCCCATGGTCGAAACCCCCAACTTTATCAAATACCCATTTACGACAAGACAGGGAGGTTCCCCACATTGCTTGCTTGGGGTTGAGGCGGTAATTTATCAGGTCTAAACAGAAATTTATCCACGGGGAAACGTTGAAGAATCTTACACGTGTCCCCACGCCAACGACTTGAGGGTCTGCGTATGCAGCGACGATCTTTGAGATCCAATTCTGAGGTAAACGTGTATCTGCATTGGTTACCAAGACCAATTCTCCGCTGGCACTGCGAATCCCTTTGTCATATGCGAAGCGGGTGCCTTTGCGCGGTTCGGTTACAACTGTAGCACCAGCCTTTTGCGCTACCTCTGCTGTGCGATCGGTACTGGCATTGTCAACAACAATGATTTCCACCTCGCCCTGATAATCTTGTGACTGCAGATCGCGGATTGTTTGTTCTATCTGCAGTTCTTCGTTGTATGCTGGTATGGCAACACTTACTCTAGTCTGTGACATAAATTATTCTCCAATTTCGCCTATGGTCTCATCAGACTTGATGATCCACAGATGTACGTTTGTTTTCTCTAAACGCTGTCTCAGGGGTAAGATATGATCAAAAGCGATCAACTCCTGTAACAGAATATATGTATCTAGCGGTTTCTCACCGCTGATGATTATACCTAATATTTCTGGGCCGGGCTTGTGTGTGGCAAATGGGTTGTGCAACAGGTCTGTGGCCTCTTTTGTAGCAGATGGATCTAACTTGAGAGTTTTTATTTCCAGAGACAAGTAATTGTCTTTTAGCTCTAAAGCAAGTTCTTCGTGCGTAGTAGGGTGCATTAGTGCGACTCTCCAAGGGTTAGCCCCCTTGGCAATGAAATGCTTGTCGAGCGTTAACAGGTAGTCCTCGAGACCATTTTTGTCGAGTACACTACGCACTTCTTCTACGAGCAGTATGGGTGCGAGCACTGGTACGAGGCGCAGCTCCTGATGTTTTGTTACAGTAGTTTCGGATATATCTAGCTGCGCCTCCGACAATAGGGCTAAGTCCTTGTTAGCAGTCAGCTCGTTATTCTTGGCAATTTGGATGCTCAACTTAAGATACTGACTAAATGCGGAAGGTATTTTGAGGGGAACCTCAAGGGGTTGTTGTCGAAATCTGATGATAGTCGATTCAGTATTGTTTAGGTCAAAAAGCCCTTTGTAGGTATGCACAATTTCTTCTACTTCGTCATAGATTTCCTGCCACAGTTTCACTCCTACCCGTGAAGTAGTCTGGACCTTTAGAATATTTGTGCCAAAATTGAATGAGATAGTTTCCAACTTTGACATTTTACATCTATTCCGCCAGACTATCATAGGTGAAAAAAACAACTGCCAAACACAAAAAGTCTTTTAATCTTCTTAAGCCAGAGCTTCCTCCGCCTTCGGCATGGGACCGCATATATGACTGGATTGTGACTAGGGCGAGAGTAGTAGTAGTGGTTTGTGAAATCTTGATAGTGCTTGCGTTTATAGGAAAGGTGATAGTGGATATCCAAGCCAAAGATATAAATCAGGCCCTGGAGGAGAAATCTACAACACTGGCACAATTTTTCGGCACTATAGAGAGTGAGTTAAGAGATATTCAGCAGCGCGCAGGTGTTTATCGCAATGTGTGGGAGTTTTCGAACAGTTTTTCCAGTATCTTAAGGGAAGTTCAGAGCTATATAACTAATCCCGGTGTAAAGGTTACGATTACGATCAGCGGGAAAAATTTGACCATTCGAGGCGATGACAACTTGCAAGCCTTGCAGTTGATTGAATCACAAATGAAGACATCTCCCAATTTCAAGGATGTAAAGCTAGAACTGAATACTGAATCAAGTGAGGTGGTAGCAGAAGTGGGTAAGTATGCGATCACGGCAACAATCTTGGAATTGGATACACGAATTAAACTAGACGAAATCGAAACTACGACAGATATTACACAGTAATCTATGCCAAGGGGAAGTATAAGTGCCAGAATAAATAAAATTCTTGAGACGAAGCAAGGTCAGGCTTATGCTGTGGCGGCCGGAACGGCCGCCGTGGTTATAGTGTTGATTGGGTTTGGCATTTTTCCTATCTTGAGCTCAATATTCTTCGTAAGTGAACAGAATGCGATCAAGCAGCAAGTCTTGGATAGCATGACTGTGAAGGAGCAGAATCTGCGAGGTCTTGTCAGCAAAGAGTTTAATAATCGGGCAGTAACGTTGGCTCTAAAAGCTGCTATGCCTGATCAATTGGAGCAGGCCGTCCTAATTGAGAAAGTTACAAATTTGGCAGCGTTAACTGGCTTGCAAATAAACTTAATGAGCTTCACCGAACTGGAAACAAAAATTGAGTTGCGTGAGACTTTTGATGTAAGTGCAAACCTTCAAGGTAAAAGTTTTTCAATGAGTGCCTACGGAAGTCGATCTGGGATAGAAGGATTTGTGACTGGTGTCGAGTCGATGCATCGAGTGGTGAATATCCAAACTCTCACAGTGGGAAGAAGGGATGATGAAGACTTGCAGCAGGGGGGGCAACTGGGCAAAGAATACAAACTAGATCTGCAGGGTGAGATATATTTTATAGCGAAATAAGATGGATAAAACATGGATTAGACTGATACTTTTGGCGATAGTGATCATGGTAGTAGTGATAGGATGGGATATATTCTTGACTGTTTCAGGTGCGAAAAATACCAAAGAGTACAATGTGATAGATATCAGCCCCAATTTGTATGGGCTTACCGAGCAGCATTTGAGGAATGATCCTGAGTTTTTTAAGTTTGAACAAGGGGTATCTACAACGACTACGACCAGTACTGCTGGTGCGAATTAACTCTGGAGGTTCTCTTCATTACTCCCACCGCCTTTCTTGCGTGATAAAAACTCATCTGCATCCGTGATGAGCACATCTCTGGTTTTGCTACCGACTGCTGGTCCGACGATTCCCATCTCTTCCATTTCTTCGAGCAGTCGGGCCGCACGGTTAAATCCTATGTTTAGTTTTCTTTGTAGGAACGACGACGATCCTTTTTGGTAGTTGACTACGATGCGTACAGCCTGAATAAAGAGATCGTCGTCTGACATACCTTCTGCCTCGCCTGGGGCAAGTTGGTTACCAGTTTCGCTCTCCAGCACTGCTGTGACGTACTCAACTTCTGGTGCTTGTGCTTTGATGAAATCAACTACACGGATTACTTCTTCTTGAGCTACATATCCTCCTTGTAGACGAGTGGCTTTGGTTTTGTCCGGGGCTTTGAACAGAAGGTCTCCCTTTCCCATCAAACTTTCAGCCCCAATATCATCGATGATTACCCGAGAATCAACCCCGCTAGTCACACTCATTCCGATACGGGCGGGGATGTTGGCTTTGATCAGCCCTGTGATAACGTTTACCGAAGGTCTCTGAGTAGCTAGTACTAAGTGGATTCCAACTGCGCGGGCTTTTTGGGCCAATCGCACAATTGCAGTTTCTGCTTCGACGCGATTGGCCGTCATCATCATATCTGCCATTTCATCGATTACGATTACGATGTATGGCATTGCGGCAAACCCCATCTTTTGGTTGTAGCCCTCAATATTTCTGACTTGAGATTTGTTTAGTACAGTGTAGCGGCGTTCCATTTCGTTTACTGACCACTTGAGTGCATTCACAACTTTTTCCATGTCAGTGATGACGGGAGTAAGTAGGTGCGGAATATCGTTATAGTCGGATAATTCAACCTGTTTCGGGTCAACAAGGATCAGTTTTACCTCGTCAGGAGTTTTGCTCATCAATAGAGTAACGATGAAACTGTTTGTAAGGATAGATTTTCCTGATCCTGTAGCTCCGGCGATCAGTAAATGAGGCATCTTCTGGATGTCTGCTACCACTGGCTTTCCATTGATATCTTTTCCGACAACTGCTGGAAGGTTAGCCTTGCCAGACTGCATTTCTTGTGACTCAATTAATTCCCTGATCTTCACCTCATCTCGTTTGCCACGAGGCACTTCAATTCCGAGGTAGGTTGTCCCTGGGATAGTTTCGATACGGACAGCTTGAGAGTCAACTCCAAGGGCCAAAGCGATATTGGGACTGAGAGTTACGACTTTGGAAACTTTTACTCCTAGAGGGATATCTAAAGCATACTGTACAACTGAAGGGCCAATGTAAGCGTCCATCACTTTGGCATCGATATCAAAGCTGTTGAGAGTTTGTTCAATAATTTTGGCATTGCGCTCTTTGTCTGCATCGCTTGGCTTCGTTTTCTTGAAAGGTGCGAGTAAACTAGATGGCGGCAGTTGCCAGTTTGGATATTTCAACTCTTCGAAGGAGAGACCGGACTCTGGCACTGCCGCCTCTTTTATCTGCGGCTGCTCCCCAGTGTGTTTGTTTGGCTGGATTCGTTGAATTTGAGGCGTCGCAGCCGCCACCTCGGTTTGTTTTATTGCTGTCTCAATAGGTGTTTCTTGTTTACTTCTTTGAAAGTCGCTGAAGCGTAGTTTCCCATTAGGGGTCTGTTGTTCCAACTTTTCTGCTTCTTCGTCTACTTCTTGGCCACGGTACTCAAAAAACCAGTTAACAATGCGAGAAATAAACGCAAAGACTGCTTTTATTCTTTCTACGGTTTCGCTTAGAGAGAGCGAAAGGGCAATCGGGGTAAAAATGGCAATCAGCGCTCCCAATACCAATGGGGTGTATTGGGCAAATACGAGTGAATCGGCAAACAAGTCATAAGCAAGGAAATAACCTATGAACCCGCCTGCTTGTCCGCTATCGCGGAGCAAAATTGCTGCGGTCTTCGTGGATGCTAAAGATGATACAAAAGCCGGGATCAGCAAGCAAAGGATAAACTGCGCAGCTAAACTGCCAGTATTTGCTAATGGCCATGTAGCACCCAGTAGACGGGCACCAAGGTTTAAAAGAAATATTCCACTCACGAAAGTTGTCTGGCCAAATAGGCCCTTTGCTTGGGTGAAAAAGTTTGCTTCGGTGGTGTTTACGAAGAGTCCGATAATCAAAACTGCTGCCATCAAAATACACAAAAGGCCCAACACAGTAGATGTTTCGCGGCTATCGTAAGTAATTTGTTTTTTGCGACGTCGACCCATGCTTATTAGCTTATCAGTATAGTATAACAGGCTAGTGGGTCCTTTCCGAGAGGTGCTAAACTAATTTTGTATGCAAGTTCTAGACAAAGATACTAAGTTCGCTCACTTGGGAAAACCAGGAGGAGCGTTTACACCAGGATTTCGTAGGCGATTAAACAAGTTGATGAGCGTTTTGGACTTGCGGGATAAAAAAATACTAGATGTTGGTTGTGGGGAGGGGGTGTGGTTGGCGGAATTTGCCAAACTCACGGCGCCCGAAAACGTATTTGGTTCTGAGTATGATAGTGAGTTGGTAGCTGAGATTGTCCGGCATGGCTCAGATGCACTTGTAGATTCACACATTCCATTGACCAATATCGTAAACTGCCCAGCAGAGGCTTTGCAGTTTGCGGATAATACTTTTGATATTGTGTTCTCGCACGAAGTGCTGGAGCATGTTCAGGATGATGCGAAAGCAGTTTCCGAGGCGATTCGGGTTTTGAGGCCTGGGGGGTACTTTGTGGTCTTCACCCCGAATCGCGGCTGGCCATTTGAACAACATGGAATGTTCTGGTGGGGCAAATATTACTGGGGGAACATTCCTTTGTTGCCATGGTTCCCATGGCTTTACCGCATATTTGCCCCGCATGTTCGCAATTACTGGTGGTGGGATATTCGTAGACTGATGACTTCGGTTCCAGGTGTGCAAATCTACAAGCATGATTTTGTATTTCCGGCTTTTGATCGTTTGAAATATAAGTGGGGTGGGGTTGGAAAACTCATCCAGCAAACTTTCTATGCGCTTGAACACACTCCCTTAAGAGTCTTCGGGATAAGCCATTTAATAATCGTCCAAAAGCCTACTTAGCAAACTAGGTTGGTGTCTGCTAAAATTATCTGATGCAACGAGATTACTACGAAGTCTTAGGAGTAAGTAAATCTGCTTCCAAAGATGAAATTAAAAAGTCATACCGCAAACTTGCGAAAGAACTACATCCAGATCGAAATAAGGCCGCTGATGCAGAGGCAAAATTCAAAGAGGTTCAACAGGCTTATGATGTGTTGTCGGACCCGCAGAAGCGAGATGCCTATGATAAGTATGGCTTTGCAGGGTCGCAGGCTTTCAACGGTGGTGGGGGTATGGGTGGTTTTGCGGCTGATGTAGGAGATCTAGGTGATTTGTTTGGTTCATTCTTTGGCGGAAACTTTGGAGGCTTCGATTTTGGCGGTGGTATGCGTAGTGGAAGTCGTCGTGGGGCGGATATTGAGGCTACCCTGCAAGTTGAATTCAATGAAGGGGTGTTTGGTGCTGAGAAGAATATCTCTTACAAAAGAAAAGTGAAGTGCGACTTGTGCGCAGGTTCTGGTGCCAAAGATGGGAAAAAACAGACCTGTCACGAGTGTGGGGGGCGAGGTCAAGTGGCACGTACTCAACAGACAATATTTGGAACGATGCAAACGATAACTACTTGTCCGACATGTGGGGGAACTGGCCAAGAGATCGTGGATAAATGTACGAAGTGTAAAGGTGAGGGAAGAGTAGACCACAATGAAGACTTTAAACTCAAAATTCCGGCCGGCATCCCGGATGGGGTGACTCTACGTTTTGCTGGGCAGGGGCATGCCGGCCAGCATGGTGGCGCTCCTGGCGATTTATACATCACTATCGAAGTTGCTGCTCATCCGCGCCTGGAGCGCCGCGGCAATGACATCTACCTAGATCAAGAGATTGACGTAGTTACGGCCACTCTAGGCGGTGAGGTTGAGATTCCTACCGTGCATGGGCAAGTCACAATGAAGATTCCGGAGGGGACTCAGCCAGGTAAGGTGCTTCGTTTGAGCGGCAAAGCCGGTCCGAAATTCAAAGGCCATGGGAATGGCGACCAGTACGTGCGAATTCAAGTAAAAATCCCCGAGAAACTTAGCCGTGATGAGCGCGCGAAGTGGGAGCAGCTGCGTGGATAACCGCATATTTTCTGCAACTTTATTCCTTTTTCTGCCATACTATTAGGTATGGAAAGTAACTATTCGGCTTTAGTGACTGAGCTCTATCGTTATGCTTTGTTTAAGCTTAGAAATAAAGAAAAAGCAGATGAAGCAGTGCAAGAGGTATTTGTCCGCTTACTAGCCTCTGATAAGCGTAATCTAAAGGATTTAGAGCTAAAACGTTGGTGCATAGGGATTTTGCGCAATGTTATTCTTGAAAGTTATAAGGAGGTAACAAACAGCCTCATGTATGAGGAAATAGATACGACAGATCTTGAGGGCGAAACTATCTCAAGTGAATTACTGAAATCCGTATGGGTATGTCTAAACAACCTTGACGAAGAGAGTCGTGAAATAGTGACTTTAAAGGTATGGGATGAGCTCAAATTTGAAGAGATAGCTGAAGTTTTAGCGATGAACGCAAACACGATAAAGGCAAAATATTACCGAGCAATTGAAGATCTTAAAGCCATGCTAAACAAAGAACCTGACAGGAAAACGTATGCTGTGTCTTTACCTTTGTTACTTATGTTGCTTGCAAAGCTGAAAGACTCCAAGTTATTGCTACCGAATAGCACTTTATTTAAAGCATTAAATATTAATAACCACAGTATGGCTAAATTCTCTATTACTACCTTATCGCCTAAGACTATTGTAATTTATGCTACTGTTCTGGCAACAGTGATTGTCGCGTCGGCAGCAATTGTTGTCAGCCTTGCTAATCAAGAGCGGTTCCCAAATCCGCAGATTCCCGTAGCTCCATCAGTTAGTACCTCAGTTTCCACAACGACTAGTTCAACAATAACCCCCGAACAAGAAGATGTTGAAGTTATAAGTATGGATGATAAATGGAATATATATCGTTTTAACAAACTAGGTTTTTCAATTAGGATTCCCAAATACACAAACTACTTTTACGGCGGATGTGAGTATAAATCGAATGAGCCTCGACCGGGGAGCAGTTATCGACCAGTTACCACACTCACACCGGTTAGTTACTTTGTAGAGGGAAATAAGGTGTACTTCTTTCCAGAGTACGGGTACAAGTTAGGTGGACAAACAGATACAGATATAGGCAATGGCGCACAGATAAGTAACTATAGCTCGTGTGATAGGGTAACTTTTACAAAAGATGAGGTGATGACCGAGATCTTTATGCTGTCTAGTTGGGTAATGTTATTCGAAGTGAACGAGGATGATGGACAGGTAATTTATGCCCCGATTGGTCAGGCATATACATTCTTTGATGGTGATAATGTAGGGCTGGATCAAGAAATCCATGATTCCATCGTGGTCCATACGGGTGAGTTTAAAGAGTGTAAGAATGGTAGTCTTTTGCTCACGATGACTATTCCAGGAGACTGGTCGTGTAACTCGACTGCAGGAGAGGTTGGAAAAGGGAATATGAGTACCAATCACAATGGATTTACGTTTGATAACCCTGAATTACCTTGGATTTGGATTACTAGCCAAGGTCGTGGCCCAAACTGTATGCTCTGTACTTCTGGCACAGTATTTTTTGAAAACCCAGTATTGAAGGTGGTTAATTTTGAAGAAGAGGGGAAGGTAAAGGATATTATAGGGACCCTAAAAAGCTGGCCAGTAGCGGGAATATCTATTTCGATTAGGTTTCAAAATTCAACTGAGCCAACGTTGAAGCAAAAGGTACAGCTAGTAGAGGTGCTAAACAGTATCACGGGTGTTACGCTTGATTAAGTACGAAAGTATTAAACCTTACTGGCTAAGGCTTAGTATGGTTGATGTTTGACAGATATGTAACGACATATATATAATAAGAAATAGCTAAAAAGTTAGCTATAAGTACTGCTTTGCCTCAGCTAAATTCACTGCTTGTAAATATGTCTGTGCTAAGTTTGGTAGATTTGATCGGCTTTGAGGTGGGGTTCGACGAGCAAAATGAACGCTTAGACTATGATCCTCAAAGGGTGAGTTGTGCTGGCATTTCGACTGTGAAGTTGAGTGATATCCCCGTGCTTTTGAACAAAGCTTTACGTTATCCCGAAACTGTTTATTCCTGCTACAGTGGCATTTCTCCATGCGGTGGAAATGTGTCTTGGCCTGAGGGCTATAGTTACGATGTTAGCGTGATTCCAGTTGGCTTGTTGGGTATCGAATTTGTAAAGACTCATGTCCACGAGACTGATGATGCAAAGCAAGGTAAGGCATCAGTAGTCCAGGTTTTGAATGGGGATGTAACATTGCTAATGCAGAGGAATTTACCTAAAAAAGATATTTTCGATATCGATACTAGGGTGGAAAGAGTGATTGTGGCTGATCTTCGAGCTGGGGATAAGCTGGCTATTCCAACTGGTTATATGTACACCTTTATAAATGCTGGGACAAGACCTGCAGTGTTTGGCCGTACATTCAGACGTGAACATATAATTGACTACAAAAAACGCCTACAACGCGAAAATGGGTTGGCTTATTATGTGATTGCCAAGAATGCACGCAAGGAACTTGTGGCCAACCCGAGGTATAGAAACATTCCTGCTCCTGAGCAGCCTGAGTTGGCGGAGATCAACAGAATGGCCAATTATGAGCCAGAGAATGAAACTGGGTTATTTGAGGAGGTGTGTGGGTCCCGCTACAAATTCTCTGATATGTGGAGTTGAACGACTAGTTTTTCACACTCGGCAGTGGGTCAGTTGACTGATTTCCAAAACCGCCAATAGGTCCAAAATCTGCAAAAGAATTATTCGCTGTTGTTGGAGCGATATCTGCACCTACTGGTGCTGGGTCAGGTGTGATAGTTTCTGTGGCAGCTGCCAATGGAGGTAGTTCGGGTTGGCTAACTTTTTCTGCTTGTTTTACATTCGTTGGTGGCTTGGGCGTAGAATCCAAGCCATCTGTCGTTTGTTCAGTCTTTGGGGTATGGTTAAAGACTTTTTGGTCTAAAGTCTGAGTGATTTTTTTCTCCGCATCGGTGACGTTCATATTCAGAGTTATTTCCGCCTGAATACTGTCTCCGACATAGTTATATTCTCCAAATAGCTTGCGAATGTTGACCTTGTCTTCTTGATAGGATGTCAGCACAAGTGTTTTTGTGTCATCCATGGGTATGAAAACGAAGCTTGCCCAGGTATCGCTAAGCTCGACGAGGGGGTTTTTATTTGGTGTAATTGGTTGATGCTTAAGTAATTGTTGCGCCGTGTCCTTACTTACTTTGCTGAAAGCGATTTTATCTGAGTTTACTACCAGGTTTTGATAGATTTCTTGGCGAGATTTTGCCTCGATCAAACTCAATGAAGAGAATACTTTATGCTGGGCATCGTCGTGATCCGCGCCCAAAGCGATAAGTTTTCCGACGTTCTGCCATGTAGATGCAGATGTGTACTTGTTGCGGAAAGCATTTGTCTTCCAATAGATGGCGGTCAATAGTTCTGTGGCGATCCCGTTCGGGATCGCCACATCCAATTCGTTGCTTGCAATCAAAATTGTTTCGGCATATGACTTAGCTTCTGGGTAAACCAAGTTCTGGTTTGCGTACTTCGTATTTTCTGCACGAAAATCGATGTTTGTGGTCGGGATCTTTGTCCAGATCGACTTGTTCTCTGCGAGGATTTCTTCTAAGTCTTGCTGTGTCTTGATTCCGAGAGTGTAGATTGCTTTGTAGTCAGGCAGCCCTTGCTGGCTGTGAATATCCTGTGAGACAAGTTCTCCTGATTCTGTGAAAACTAGTAATTTTATTTCGTCAGCTGTTTCTTCCCATTTCACCTCTTTTACTTTGGCATCTCCGCGAGGAAGTCGAATACTAAAAAATCCGCTACTCAGTTTCTCAATAAATTTTATGCTGGCGGTAGAAACTAATTTGCCTAGTGTGGCAGAAGGGAATTTGCCATTAACCATGACTTCTACTGAAGAGCCGGACTTTTCGGCTAGTAGCTTTGATAGTGCTACGGTACTGATAAGCTTGTCTACATCGAAGAATGTGATTTTGGTAATTACGAGTACTCGATCTGACATTTTGCTCTAGCTAACCTGGTTAATGGATCATAACAGAAATACGTGAACTTCCTCAAATATTTGTTAGAATTGAGGATGGATTGGTTGAAAAGACAAGACAATGCATTGTATTGGTTGCTGGGAGTGAATGTGGGGCTCTTTGGTTTAATAATGTTACTCACTGCTGGCTTGGGGTTAAATGCAGAGGGGGCGTGGGGTTTGTTTCTTAATTTGTTTGGAAGTGTGAGTCGGGGGGAAGTTTTTGCTGGTGAGGTAGCTAGATTGGTAACTGCCAATTTCTTGCATGCGGATTTGTTGCACTTGGCGAGCAATATGTATGGGTTGTGGTACTTGGGGGAAGCTGTTCAGCGGGTGTTTGGGCGCAAATGGTTATTTTCCACTTATGTGATCACAGGCGTGGCGGCCTCAGTGGTCACTGTGGCCGCCACGCCTTACCCTTCTGTGGGAGCTAGCGGGGCTGTATTTGGCTTGATGGGGATCTTGATCGGTGCTGCGTTGCGCAGGTCTCGTTATGGAGTGGATTTTCCTTTTGATTGGAGACAGATTCTCCCGCTGGTGCTTTACTCGTTATGGTTTGGTTTCTTGGCGGGGGGGACTATAAATAACTGGGCGCATATTGGGGGACTGGCTGTAGGGGGTTTGATGGGGTACTTGTTGCCGCGCAGAGATATCAACTCACATGTGTTCTGGGGGCGTGATGTAGCATTCTATTTCTCGGTGGTGTTGGTGGTGGTATGCTATATTCTGCAAGGTATATTTATATTTTCAACTTTGAGAGCATGAATTTACTTTTCTTAGGCCCGCCCGGAAGTGGTAAGGATACTCAGGCTGAACTTTTGGCGGCTGGTGGTGATTTTGTAGTGGTGTCTACTGGGCAAGTAATGCGGGATGGAATTGTGGCTGGAAGTGAGCTGGCCTTGCAGGCTAAGAGTTTTATGGATGAAGGGAAGTGGGTGCCAGATGAGATTGTATATAAGTTGTTGGCGGAGCATGTAAAGAGTCTTGGAGATAAGAGTATTATTTTCACAGGGGCGGTGCGCCGTGCAACTCAGATTCCTTTGTTAGAAGACTCGCTTGATGCTGTTGGCAAGAGTTTGGACAAAGTCTTGTATTTTGATCTTCCGGATGCCGAAGTGATGAATCGCCTTTCCAATAGATGGTTTTGTCCGCATGACAAAACCATCTACAACACGTATTTCAAATCTAGGTCTCCCAAGGTTGCTGGGGTTTGTGACAAATGTGGAAACCAACTCGTTCAACGTGATGATGACAAGCCAGAAGTCGTCCAGCAGCGGTTGGCTGAAGTACGCCAGTTTGATGCAGATATCTTAAGTGCTTATGAGGCTAAAGGACTTTTGGTGCATGTGGATGCTACACCTAGTGTGGAAGATATTGCTGTTAAGGTGCGTGAACTTTTAGGACTATAAAATATGACAACGAAGCTAGAAATTCAAAAACTCCTCGCAGAGGCACTACAAAAGTGTTTTGCTGTTAGCAAACAACCAGACCAGGTTCACCTTGAACGCCCAGCTGATTACTCCCATGGTGATTGGGCGAGCAATATCCCTATGGTTTTGGCGAAGGAGCTGAAGCAAAATCCAAAGCAAATAGCCGAAAAATTGGTTGCCGAGATTTCTGCAGATAAAGGCGCGTTGTTGCAAAGTGTAGAAGTTGCAGGTCCAGGGTTTATAAACTTCAGAGTACTAGATTCGGTACTGGTCGGAGAACTTGAGGAGATTGCGAGACTTAAAGAAAAGTTCGGACATCAACAAATAAACTCAGGGAAAGTGATTCTAGTTGAGCATACCTCACCTAACCCGAACAAAGAATTTCACCTAGGACATTTAAAGAATAATGTTACAGGTCTTGCGGTTAGTTACCTACTTGAAGCATCTGGCGCAAAAATCTTTCGTGATTGTATAAACAATAATAGAGGGATAGCTATCGTTAAACTAATGTGGGGCTATCTACGATTCGGTCGAAAGGATGAAAAAGTCGTAACGGATGTTCATTACTGGTTTGAACACCAGCAAGAGTGGCATACTCCGGGATCAATCGGCTTAAAGCCAGATAGGTTCATGGATAAAATGTACACTTCGGGAGCACATGACTTCAAGAATTCTCCTGAGGTGGAGGGTATTTTGAGACAGATGTTACTAGATTGGGAAGCAGAAGAGCCTCACGTGTGGGCTTTGTGGAAATTAACTCAGGATTGGGTATGGGAGGGTTATGAGAGGTCTATAGGTAGGGTGGATGGGTTTAAATTTGACCGAATTTGGAACGAACATGAGATTTACAAGAAAGGAAAGGAACATGTATTGGCGGGTCTCGAAAAGGGGGTTTTCAAAAAGACAGAAGATGGGGCAATAGTGAGTGATTTGAAGGAATTTAATCTGTCAGACACTATCTTAGTTCGTGGCGATGGAACAAGTCTTTACATAACCCAAGATATTGAGCTAACAAACTTGAAGAGAGAGACTTTTCATCCCGACCAAATGTTTTGGGTGATTGGTCCAGAGCAGAGCTTGGCAATGAAGCAGATGTTCGCTGTTTGCAGCTTGCTGGGGTTTGGGCGTTATGAAGATTTTCACCATATTTCTTATGGTTTCGTGTCGATTAGAAACGCAGAGGGTAAAGTATCGAAGATGAGTTCTAGGGATGGTACGGCAATTTATGTAGACGATCTTATCGATTTGGCGAAGGAAAAAGTACTTAATTATATTGATGAAAGCATTCTGGGTGAGGAACGAGATCAAATTGCTGAACAGGTCGCAATAGGGGCGATAAAATATAGTCTTTTAAAAGTTTCTAGAACTACTGATCAGGTTTTTGATATCGATACAACACTAAGTTTGGAAGGTGATTCCGGTCCTTACATCCTATACTCTTATGCGAGGGCGCAGGCGATATTGAAGAAGTCAAATCTGCAGGAGTATTCGGTTGATACTGACTGGGAAATTTCCGAGATAGAGCGAGAGTTGATGCATAAGCTGAGCACCTTTCCTGAAGTAGTCTCTTTGGCTATTGAGATATACGCGCCAAATATTGTGGCGGGGTATGTCTATGAACTGGCCCAGATTTTTAACAATTTTTATACTCATACGATTATTCTTAAAGCTGAATCTGAGAAACTGAAGTTGAATAGGCTGATGCTTGTTAAGGGGTTTCAGCAGGTGATGCATAATGCGTTAGGTATCCTCGGGATCGAACCGTTGGACAAGATGTAGTAATTGCCTATTTGGGTGTAAAATGTAACTATGAAAAGATTGTATCGACCTAAAAAAGATCAAGTGATTGCCGGGGTATGTGCGGGCTTGGGGAGGTATTTTGAGGTAGACCCTATCTTTGTGCGGATTTTGTTTATCCTGTTTACCTTGGCTGGCGGTGGCGGCGTGCTACTGTATATCCTGCTGTGGGTAGTCATTCCCTCAGAAGATGCCGTCTCGCAAGAATTTGGTTCAACGGTGAAGGAAAACAGTGCAGAGATCAAAGAAAAAGTGATGAACGTAGCCGCAAAGTGGGAAGATGGCCGCCACCGCCATATGTGGGGTTGGTTGGTGGTATTCTTAGGAGTCTTTTTGCTACTAAGTAACTTGGGTGCGTTTCAATGGTTTCGCCTTGACCTAGTATGGCCAATTTTGATCGTGACTTTAGGTCTGATTCTAATTGTTAAAAGATAACAATGTCCGCAAAGAATTACCGTGAGATAAGCAGTGCGTTGGTTTGGGGGTTGGGGTTGATAGGGGTAGGAATAGTTTTACTTCTAAATACAACCGGAACACTTAGTTGGGATATATGGCAAACTGTAGTTCAGTTTTGGCCAGTTGCGTTGATAATCGCCGGGTTGAACTCAGTCTTTGGCCACCGGAGATTGGGAGCAATCGTTGTGCCAGTGCTGGGACTTGGGATGCTTGGCTTCGCGTTCTTTTACTCCTACATCACGTTGCCCGGAAATGAGTGCTGCGTAATAGCACCTCCTGCTCCAGGTTCTTCTGCCCAGGTCTCTGTTCCTGATTCAGACAAAGGTGTGCAAGTAATGAATGTAGAACTAGATGTCGATAGCCAAAAGGTAGCCATTAATGAAACGTCCTCCGGTAGCTTATTTACATTGAGCGGCATCATCCCTCAAGCAGAGTTAACAACTTGGCTCAAAAGCGAGGTGGATGGGGAAGTGGCAAATATCTTGGTCAAAAGCCCTGATAACAGTAAGCAGGTGGAAGGTGGGGTGAAGGTTGAGATTGCCACCAGGACTGCGGAGACAGCATTCGACCTTAAGTTATCAAGTTCAAGCCTGACTTTGGGATTGAAAGATTCTCAAGTTAAAGACTTCGAGCTAAATGCTAATTCCAGTTCAATAAACATCACACTTGATGGAACTGCTGCCCCAACACAGACAAGTAGACTCGTTCTTAACTCCAGCCAGCTAAACATTAAGCTTCCAAAGAATGTAGGGTTCAAGGTGACTTATGAGGCAAACAGTTCAAACGTAGTATTTGCTGGCGACGAAATATCTGGGAGAGGCGTGTATACCTCAGAGAATTATCAGGATGCAGATTTTAAGTGGGTAGTAGTACTGGATGCAAATAGCAGTAAGGTCTCCTTCTCATTTGATGCAGACAAGGCTACGAACCTATAAGCCCAATTTGCTTTACTTTGAAGCTTTTGGTTAAAAAGTGTGGTGATGGTGCCTTTCCCGCTCGAAGGTGGGCCTCTGAAAATGTAAGTGTGTGTCATGGCAATATTTTAGTCGGTAGGGATAGTTTTGCAACTGTCTTTTCGATGTCTATCCCTTCTCCCAATACTCCTTTCCATAGGTCACCCTCTTTGTCCAGGCGGTTGCGCATCGTTTTGATAGTAAATTCGGCGGGGTCTAGGCGCGCGGTGACTTCTGACCACTTCAACGGGGTGGATACCCGCGCGCCGGCAATTGGACGAACGGAGTAGGCGCAAGCCGTTGTTTGGCCTTTGCGATTTTGCAAATAATCAATGTAGACTTTTCCTTGGCGGTCCTCAGGCTTGCGCTCAAGACTGACCAGTTTTGGCAAACGACTTTGGATTTCGACGGCTACCAATTCGGCAAAAAGCTTCACTTGCTCAAAGTTGTATTTAGCCGCAAGCGGTAGATAGATGTGCAATCCTCGTTTGCCGGATGTTTTGCAAAATGCAGGAACTTCCAGGTTTTCACAAAGTTTGTGCAATTCTTGGGCAACTTTCACCACATTACTAAAGTGTGTGCTTTCTGGGTCCAAATCAAACAGAATGTAGTCAGGTTTCTCTAGGCTTGTAACCCGTGAATTCCACGGGTTGATCTCGATACAGCCAAGGTTTGCCAAAAATAGAAGTGTCTCTTTGTTTTGGCAAAGAATATAGTCAAGTTCTCGATCATTTGATTCGGAGTAGATTTTCTCTTGTTTTACATAGTCAGGAACATCTTGAGTGTAGTCTTTGTGGTAAAAGCTTTCACCTGAGATACCGTTGGGGTGACGGTTTAGGTTTTGTGGTCGATCAACTAAGTACGGCAGCATGAGTTCTCCGACGTCGTTGTAGTATTCGAGTAAGTCACGCTTTGTATATTTATCTTTGGGCCAGTAGATTTTCTCCAGATGCGTAAACTCTAAGTCCGGTAATTCTTTAGCCTCGGGAGGTGTCACTTTTTGTTCGGCCTGGACCTCTTTTGCATTTTTGTCTTTGCGCAGGCCGAGGAAGACTGGGTGGCGCAGGAGGTGTTCGTCAGTCCATTCTGTGAATTTCACCTGCGCCACATACTTAGGACTCACCCACTGAGCAACAGTTTTGGAGTCGATGAGGTCTGTATTTGTGAAAGGTGGATTCTTCAATGCAGACTTATCCAAGAGCGCTTTTATCTCTTGGATGTTATGCGAGTTAAATCCAGTTCCGACATGACCTCTAAATAGAAGTTCCCCTTTATCGTATTCGGCCAATAATAATGAACCAAAACCTTTCTGGCTTCCTTTTGGTTTTGTATAACCGCCGATCACGAATTCGCGCTCGTTTGCGATTTTGATTTTCAGCCAATCCTTTGAACGCCCAGAGGCATATTTGCTGCTTTTCTTCTTCGCGATAATCCCTTCTAACCCAAGCTTCTTTGCACTTTCGAACAAGCTCTTTCCATCTGCAAAAACTTCACTTAGCTGTATATGTTTAGAAGGTTTGATGATTTGCTTCAAGATCTCTTGACGCTTTTCCAAACTTAGATCGCGCAAATCGAACTTGTCGAAATAGAGGATGTCAAAGATGTAGTAAATGAGTTTTTGCGGTGTACCTTTTTTGTAGTTTTGGAGCAACTGGAAGCGCGGAACGCCTTTGTTGTCTATGGCGACAACTTCTCCATCAAGTAACAGGGTTCCAGGTAGCTGCTCCAATGCTGATACGATCTGGGGAAAGTCAGGGTTGAAATCTTGATCGTTGCGCGAATAAAGCCTGACTTTCCCATCCTTTATCTGGGCCAATGCACGGTACCCGTCCCATTTGAGCTCATAAAACCATTTATCGTTAGTAAACTCATCAGATAGGCTGGCAAGCATTGGCTCCACGTTTTCAGGCAACTTTGCTTTCTCAGGTTTCCCTATCTCAATATTAGGGCTTTCCGGTTCTGAAATTGGTTCTTCTTTGGGCCAGCTGACTTTCTTGTGTTTTTTGCCTTCTGTTATCTCGTCCATTGTTCTGCCTGAGCGAACTGATAGATCTTGCTGGGGGATTACTTTGTTTGCTGCTTCGTCATCGTGCTTGATCAGTAGCCAAGAGTTGTTTTTGGAGGAGAATTTGTTCTTAATTTTTACAATGGCGAACTCTCCATGTAGCTTGTGGCCGTGAAGTCTAAATTTCAAGTGTCCGTCTTTGAGATGTCGCTTCACGGCCTGTTCCTCGTTTTCATCGGCGTGGACTATCAGGGGAGAGTAGGTTCCTTCATCCCAGATCATCACGGTGCCGGCACCGTAGTTTCCTTCTGGAATGGTGCCTTCGAAATTGTTGTACTCCATTGGGTGATCCTCCACTTCCATAGCGAGGCGTTTTTCATGTGGGTCCAGGGTGGGACCTTTGGGCACTGCCCAGCTTTTCATCACCCCTTCATTCTCTAAACGGAGGTCAAAGTGCAGGTGTGATGCTGCGTGTTTTTGGACTACGAAGCGGAGCCGCGCGGGCTTTTCAGGTTTAACGGTACCGCGCGGCTCCGGAGTATTTTTGAAATTGCGCTTTTGATGATATTTTTTAAGAGGCATGACTTGCTGCTTTGAATTTCGTGAGACTTTCTTGCAGTAGTTTTGTGAGGTCGTCAGCGTCGATCTTGTGGTGCTCGGCTGGCTTATTTACTTGAATTGTCTTATGCTTGGCTTTGGCCTCGATGAGCTTCTTGAGCTTGGCGATATAGTCATCTTTGTAATCAGAGATATCAAACTCTTCGGACATTTTCTTGATCAGTTCTAATGCCATGTCCAATTCTTTTTCGTTTACATCTACGTTGCCGGGTAGATCTAGTCCCTTGGCGGATCTCACTTCTTCTTCGTATCTCATCTGGTTGAGGATCAGCATGTTTCCCTTGGGGGCAATCAGGCAAAGTCTTTCTCTGTTCCGCATCACGAACTCGGCGACTCCGACTTTGCCAGACTTCTTCAGTGCTTTATTCAGCAATGCATACAGTTTCTTGGCTTTGGGGTCTGGTTCGAGATAGTAGGGAGTATCGAAATATATTGGGTCAACGTCGACTTCGTCTACAAACGATGTGATTTCTAGGTTCTGGCTTTTTTCCATGTCTACTTTTTCGAAGTCGTCAGGTTCTAGGACGACATAGCTACCTTTTTTATGTTCATAGCCTTTGACGACGTCTTTCCAGGCGATTTCCTCGCCTGTTTTGGCGTTGATGCGTGCGTAGCGGATGGGGGCTTTATCCTTTTTGCTGAGTAGGTCTAGGTCAAGCTGAATAGCGTTTGTGGCGCTGTACAATCTGACTGGGATGTATACAAGTCCAAATGTTACTCCTCCGGTCCAAATTGGTCGCATGGGTTATTCTATATGAATTAGCTTAACCGCTCAAGCTTTCCTTTTTTCTTCACAATATTCTTGTAGTCCCACTGGATTTCTCTGCCTTTTTGCAGCCAGCGTTTGAGGTCGTCTGTACTAACTTCATCGATAGATGTGTAGAAAATAGATGCATCTTTGAATTTCCCGCCTTTTACATCCAAGCCAGCTTCTTCGAAGCTGGCACCGCTCCAAAACATTAGCCGAAGTCCAGCCTTCTGTTTGCTGTAACCTACGATCGGATTCCCACCTAAAAACCACACAGGATGTTTATGCCAAACTTTACTTTCTGCTTCTGGTAGGCCTTTATCTATTTCCGCGGCCAAAAGCTCACAAATCTCTTTATCTGCTGGGGATAGCTTGTCGTTGTAGGTTGCGATGTCAGTATGCATTTTGTTTGATTAATCGAATAATATAGTGGTCTTGTCTTTGAAAATCAAGATATATTAAGCTTGGGGTTGGCGTCAGCATAAGGCCTCAGCAAACAGAAGTACATTACTCATTTGATTGAACAGCCCTGCCCTCTGAGACATAGGTATAAAGTATTCTTTGGTCTCGTAGATATAGCGTTTTTTCTTTTCTGTATCTTCAATAAACTGTACACCAATTAGGTTTGTAATCCTATCGCAGATCTTTATTTGCATTGCACCGAGAGCAAGTCGTTCATTAATTTCAATATAATCAAAGATTCTTTTGTAATAAGCTGCCACCGAACTTTCATCTTTATTATCGAAGTCGTTTGGCTTGGTACAGAGCTCCACCATAACCCTTACATTACTACCAAATCTAGTTTCAATCTTTTCCAAACTAACATTATGGTCCTCGACAATATCATGAAGTATTCCAGCTATAAGTATGTCTTGGTCTTCTACGCCCGAAACAATTAATTGTTCCAACACTGCATTTAGGTGTCCCCAATACGGGTATGGTGATAGCTCATCTTGAACTTGGTATACAAGACTTCTTTTTTCACCCTTTGCGGATTTAGTAACTAAATCGAGGGCTTTTATTATTTCTGCAATACTTATATCCTTTGTGCTCATTCTATTTATACTCCACCACAGCCAACCAGATACAATCTGAGACTGCTTCGTACTGGTGCCAGGGGTAATTAAAGTCTTTATCGTAAAAAGTGTCGTGAGAGAATCCGGGTGCCATATAGACCCGTTGATACAGACTCTGGTCATCTTGTTCTTTAAACTTGTTCATAATTCCCAAACCATAAATTTGGGTATGGAACTCTTTAGGGAACGGGTGAGTATTATGAATGCTGGAGGCTGTATCGCTGGGTAGGAACCAGCAATTGAACTCAAGGTTTCCAATACGCTCTACCGGAGAGCGGAGTATTTTGTATACCCATTTAGTGGGATCATTGGGATAGCGTTTCTGGTTGTTGTCCCAGTTCTCAGTGCAATATTTATTTAGGTCCGGATTAGTTCTGGCTGGGTCAAAGGCAAATGTCAAAAGAATGGCTTTGGAAATCTTGGACTCCAGTTCAAAATCTTTCAAGAGATATGACTTCGAAGGAAGTAGAGTATTGTAAGCGTCAATTATGATAGGCTCATCAGAAATATTGATAAGTAAGCCATACTGAGAAATTTCAAGCACATCCAAATCCTCAAGGAGTTCGGCATCGAAGAATTTATTAGAGAAGCTAAGTTTTGTTCGCATAGATAATAATACACTAGCTCTTTGATTTTTTACCTTCAAGTTCCAGCTTATCCGACTCATCTCTATGAACGCCATCTGTGCCATGTAGTATTAATACATTTTTCATTCTATATTTAATAATTTCTAAGTAATTGATTTCCACATAAATCACTTCTTTTAATAGATTCAAAGTTGTTGCTACTGAACTTGTGTGCAGAAATAATATTAGCTTTGTTTCTATTAAACAGTTTTTTAAAAATCATGTTTTATACATAATATTAGATTAATACGGAGAGGACAGGATTCGAACCTGCGATCCCTTGCGGAACACCCGTTTTCGAGACGGGCCCTTTCAACCACTCAGGCACCTCTCCGTAGTCGATTATATCAATAAGTTCGTGAAACGCGCAGAAGTCTTGTTTAAAGTATATACATAGATATATACTAGGTTCTATGGATACACAACAAACAACAACGTTACCAACTACTAATGATGTGCCTGTGGCGGCAGCGGGGGAAGCCTCGTCTGCGCAGCCTGGGACGTCCGCCGATGCCGCCACATTAGGGCGTATCAAAAGTTTAGGTGAAGTGGGGACTGCCTTGGTGGAGATGTCTAATGGCCGCAACTTCGATACAAATATTTTCTCGGCTCGAACTGCGCTTCAAGAATTCCGTGATGGGATTGCGAAGCTCAATCTTGAACCTCAACTACAAAAGGGGATGGATGATCTGATGAAAATTCTGGAAGATATGCTTGGCAAAAAGATGCAGGATACTTTCGATACACCACAGCAGAATTTTTAAATTTGCACTCGGCAGGACTCGAACCTGCAACCTTTTCTTCCGCAAAGAAATGCTCTATCCAGTTGAGCTACGAATGCGTGATGGTGTTGGATTATACCAAGTTTTGGCGAAATCGTGTTTAAGCCTTGTCTAAATCAGGCAAAAATTGGGAAATTGGCAAATACTCGCCGTATATTATCCTAGAAACGAAGTTGTATTCAGCTTCTGCAGGGGTAGAGTACTTTAGATGTGAAATCATTAATTCAAATATTTCCTGCAGATCCTCTTTGTCGATAAGGATCGTAATCCTGGGTTCGCGTAAATGTCTTGGGAAGTCCAAGTATAGAATGTGTTGGTTTTCTTTCTTTGCAAGCCAAAATCGGGCAATATTATCCCAGGTGTATAGGATAGAGTAAGTGTAAAAGCCTTTGTTTGTGATGCGGTGTTCGGTCTCGATAGGTGGAATAGTTCCATGGATAAACCATAGAGCTAGGAAAGCGATCATCATTAGGATAAGCCAAGGGTAGCTCGGGTACTTAGATAAGACAACAAACAGCATCACGGCGAGCACCAGGGCCGCGGATGATAAGTACCACACCTTCGTTTTTGGTCGCCAGATCCGCGATGGTGCTCGCCAGCTGAACAGTGTTTCTAGAGTTCTCCTACTATTGCTATTCTCCGCTTCGCGGCTAGGTAACTTAGCTAATTTAACTTTGCTGGCTTTTCCTGGCATCCTTCATTCTAGTCTGTGAGGCCTTGGGGTGCAACTAGGTAGGTGATAGAATCGGGCTACGGCTATTAAAACAGGTATATGGGTCGCTTAATTTATTATGAACAGCCTCAAGTACTGTGTAAAGTATTAGATCAATTAGACCAAGCCCCAGGTTGGGAGAAAGTGTTAGAGTGGATTCAGTTGCAAACTGAAACTGACCCAATGAAAATATTCTATGAGCTTCTTGCGTGCCGTGAATTTATTAAGGATATACTTAATGCAGTGGGTGATAATAGACTACAGGTCTTGGAAAGTATGCGTGAATGTCTGCACAGTGGGAATAGGGACCTATTATCATCTGTGGAATATACTAAGTGGTTTGTAGCCCTTAATATCATTAACACCTTGATCATAGCCGTGGAGTATTATGAGCCGACAGGTGAGGTGTAGGTGTTGATTGGAGGGGGGTTCTCCTAGCCCTAACAAGCTTATAAGCAATAACTAGACCACTAATTACTAGAACTCCAATAACTAGCTCCTTTGAATAATCCAGAATTAACTGAAGGATGTAAGGGGATTCGTTTTTGGGAAATTTCTCAAGTATCTCCGCCTGAGTTTGGAAGTCTGTGCTTGGAATTGAGGGTAGGGCGGTGATGCTGAATTGGCTTGGTTGGATCTCACCGCCCTGGCCGTAAAGCTGGGCAGTAACGGGGGCAGGGGTTTGGGGGTCGGTACTGGCAACATAATGGAAGAAGTGGTTAAGGTTGGCACCGATCACTTCTGGGCCGCTTTCGCCCCAGGTGGTATCTACGCTGAGCCAGGTGTCCTGGGCAGGGAGATAAACTTCGGCCCACTGATGAGCTGTATCCAAGGTATCTCCTGCTCTAGGGTCGTAGCCAAAGCCGAAAGCGGCCCGAGCTGGTACCCCCTGCGCGCGCATTAGCGCGATGAATAAGTCCGAATACTCCATACACACTGCGGCACCTCCTTGTAAAGTTTTAAGCGCGCCTTGGCGCTCGTTGATCCCAAAGCGTTTTACATCGCTGTAATCTATACGGTCGATTACAAATTTGTAGGAACCGGTGATCAGGGAATAGATATCTTCTCCCGTTTTAAGCCCAGCGGCCGCGGAGGTAATCTCTGGCGCAGTGCTTTCCCAAAACTCCGCGGCCGCAGTGTATTTATGCGATTCTGCAGCCGAGAGCTGAGACAGTGTGCCGGAATTTTTTACATCAAAGCTAGTATCCTGTACCAGGCTAGCATAGCCCTTTACCAGTATCTCAGATGTTCCTTCTGAGATGAAAAATTCCGCTACCAAGTTTCCTTCTTCATCTATGTAAGTCGAAGTAGGACTGGGGGAAATCTCAGAAAAGAAAACACTTTGGGCCAGTCCGCCCGATACAATATCTCTAGGAAGTAGAACGCTGTATTTATTCTGCAGAAATGGGATTACAGAATTTCCTGTTACTGGCTGACGTAATTCGAATTGATAGAACTGTTTGGTGCCAATCTGGATCCAGGCTACGGTTCCTGTGAGTTCTTGATGGGTAAAATCGTAGGTCCAAAAGCCATCGACCAAAGTTGCTGCTTTGTTAGGCAACGTGAAATTGACTTCACCCAATGAGGCTGGAATCTTTACACGAGTAGAAATCGATAGTTCGCTGTTTTGGTCGCTAAATACAAAATCTTTACTAAACGAAGGTGGGTAGAAATCAAAGATCGCTCCGGTTTGATAGAGAAGAGCATAACTATCGTATGTTACCGTGAGTACAAATTCAGTCCCAAACCTAATTATCTGACTGCGAGGCACAATGATTTCAATGTTTTGTCCGGTAGTCTGGGTAGAGAAATTTACTGCCGTGCCCAGAGCATTGCGTACACTGATAGTCGGCAAGGTTTTATTTATTTTGCTCTGGGCGTCTGGGTCGTTGGGGATAGGATTAAAGATTAGAAATTTCTCGTTACCGGCAGGAATCTCGAAGCGCGAATCGTTGAGCTTGACCTTAAGTGTTTCGGTGACCGAAACTTTATCTCTAGAAACAACGTATTCGCGCTGAATTGTCTGAGTTACCGTAGCTGCATCAACTTGGGTTGTAAACAAAAATAACCCTAGGATGATCCAGCCACACGTGTATAATACTTTGGTCATAGGTATATTTTAGCCTATTTCTGGTGCGTTAATATTTATATGCTATCTTAGAGCATGGAATTAAATTTGAAAGATCTCAATCCTGAGCAGCAAGAAGCAGTCAAAGCTACCGAAGGCCCAGTGCTTATCTTGGCGGGTGCTGGTTCAGGGAAAACAAAGGTGCTCACTTATCGCATCGCGCATATTCTTGAGCAAAAACTTGCAGCACCAGAAGAAATATTGGCTGTAACTTTTACGAACAAAGCGGCAGCGGAGATGAAACAGAGAATAGCGAAGCTATTGGGAGATAGTGTGACGCTGCCGTGGATGGGAACCTTCCATTCGATCTGTGTAAAGATTCTGAAACGAGATGGGCACCATGTGGGGTTAGGTGCCAATTTTTCCATCTACGATCCAAGCGATCAGCAAGACACAGTCAAAGAAGCGATGGAGAGGTTGAAGTTGTCTGTCAAAGAGATCAACCCGCGGGCGGTGCATGGGCATATCTCAACTGCGAAGAACGAGTTGGTCAAGCCCGCGGATTATGCCAACTTTGCCAATGGATACTTTCAAGAAATCGTTGCCAGTGTGTACCCGGTTTACCAAGAAATCTTACGCGAGAATAATGCGGTCGACTTCGATGACCTCCTGATGTACACCGCGGAGCTATTGCAGAATCATGCTCAAGTGAGAGAGAAGTACCAGAGGTTATTCAAGTACATCATGGTTGATGAATACCAAGATACGAACAATGCGCAGTATGTGCTTGTAAATTTGTTAGCCAAGGAATACCGTAATATCTGCTGTGTTGGAGATGATGATCAAAGTATTTACGCATTTAGGGGGGCAAATATACGCAATATTTTGAACTTTAATCGCGATTACCCAGATGCCAAGGTTGTGAAATTGGAGCAGAACTATCGTTCTACGCAAAAGATTTTGGATGCCGCTCATGCTGTAGTAAGCAAAAACAAAAATCGTACCGCCAAAAAACTGTGGACACAAAAAGCAGGTGGAGATGCGATCACAGTTTTTACGGCGGAAAATGAGCGGCAAGAGGCAGAGTGGGTCGTAAGTCGCATTCAGCAATTGGAGAAGTCCGGTGTGGACCTCGAGGAGGTAGCCATCCTATACCGTACAAATGCTCAGTCTCGAGGTCTGGAAGAAGCCTGTGTGCGCTTTGGACTTGCCTACCGCATTGTAGGAGGCGTCAGGTTCTATGAGCGTAAAGAAATCAAAGATATCTTGGCCTACTTGCGCGTGTTGTACAACCCTGCGGATGACGCCTCCCTGAAAAGGATTATCAACGTACCAAAGCGCGCAATCGGTCCTAAGGCGGTAGTGGACCTGCAAGCCAAGGCGAAGCTTTCAGGGTTGAGTATGATCAAATTACTTCTCTCTGGAGAAGATGTTTCTGAAAGTAAAGCGATCGAGAAATTTGCCATTCTGTTGCGTGAGCTAAATGCGTCGGTGCAGAGATTAAATATTGTGGAGTTGATTGGTCATATCGTGGAACAAACAGGGTATTTCGAAATGTTGAGGGATGGAACGGCAGAGAATGAGGCGCGTATAGAAAACATCAAAGAGTTGATCTCCGTGGCTGCGAAGTATGAGGAAGCAGGACCCGTCACAGGCTTGTCGATGTTCCTCGATGAAGTTTCGTTGTTGGAAGAAGAGGTGCAAAATGTGGAAGGAGGTGCTGTAACCATGATGACTATTCATGCAGCCAAGGGACTGGAATTTGAACATGTATTCCTGGTAGGAATGGAAGAGGGGCTGTTCCCACATTCACGCGTATTTACTGATCCTACGGAGCTCGAAGAAGAGAGGCGGCTGGCCTACGTGGCAATTACCCGAGCAAAGCATAATTTATACATGCTACATGCAGATTCGCGTCTATACTTCGGTAGCCGCCAAAACAACCTTGTCTCCCGTTTCGTGGGTGACATCCCTGAAAATCTGCGTTCACACGAAGGCGGGTATACCAAGGCCGCGGAGTGGGAAGCTGTCGATAGTTTTGACGACTGGAAATCCGCGGCCGAAGACCGAGCCGTCGACCTCTCTCCTGGCGACAAAGTGAAACATAACTATTTCGGAGTTGGTACCGTCCTAGGCATCAAGGATGATATGGTGAAGATAAACTTTGGAAGTGCATACGGTACAAAAGAACTCGCTCTTGAATTTGCACCATTAGAAAAGATTTAATTTTTTAAACTAATAAGCATGCTTATTACAACAACAAACTCAATCGAAGGGAAGAAAGTTAAGAAATACATCGGGATTGTTACAGGTGAAGTGATTTTAGGAGCCAATGTTTTCAGAGATTTGATGGCGGGGATTCGCGATATCATCGGTGGTCGCACTAAGGTTTACGAAACAAAGTTGCAGGAAGCTCGTGAAATCGCCCAGTCAGAAATGCTAGAACATGCCAAGGCATTGGGCGCTGATGGCGTAATTGGCGTAGACTTTGACTACGAGACTCTTGGCCAAAACGGCAGCATGTTGATGGTTACAGTTAGCGGTACAGCTATAGAATTGGAGTAGAGTTCAATTCCTCCTCAAAATCTGTCACTATATCTAGGTAGGCTTCACTACTTAGTATGAACAACTTTTCAGAAACTCAAATCAAAGGGTATGCACAAGCAATATTTCGCTACGCATTCTCTCGACTAAGTAACAAGTCTGATGCAGAAGATGTTGTGCAAGAGACTTTTGCACGTGCTTTCTCGCGGCAAGCTGCGCTTGCCGCGGCTACAAACGTAGAAGCCTGGTTAATCGGCATTGCCCGCAATATTTTGCTTGAGAGCTACCGTGCCAAAGCTCGTCTGGTGACATCTCTCAATGAAGAAGACAATGGCGAGCTAAACATTCCGGATGATAGCTTGGAGGCAGAAGTCCAAGTAATAGAATCTGAATTACTAGAGTTAATCAAAAAAGAGCTCAAGGGTCTCGATGTCCTAACTCAAGAAATCGTTGAACTGCGAGTTTGGGAAAATCTCAAATTTAGTGAGATCGCTGAAATTGTGGGTCAGTCTGAGTTGTTGGTGAAAAAGCGGTATTATCGTGGAATTGAAGAATTGGCTGCCAAGCTAAACAATAGAAACCACAAAAAACGTGTGATTGCGTTACCAGTATTGTTGCATGGGTTGAGAGAGCTTAGCTATCAACCAGAATTGCAATTGGATAATGCAGTTGCAAATAATTTAATTATTAGTTTACGAACTATGGAAAGTTCTGCAGTAAGTTCAGGTTCAATATGGACCAGAAATGTAAACCCTAAGTTGGCTTACAGTATTTTAGGGGTGGTTGTGGTGTCAGTCGTCGCATTGTTCATTGCCCTCATGGGGAGCGTGAATACTGCTTTAGACAATGCCCAAACCTCAAGTTCTACGAGTTCAACAAGGTCGGTGAGTACCTCTACACTGACAACTACTTCATCTGAGTCGAGTACTTCATCCAGCTCTACTACTAGCTCAGAAGATTCACAGGTAGTCTTGAAAAATACTTTGTACCCAAGATACCCAGCCGGAAACCCTGGTCAGATAATCCCTTCGGGAACAAAGATAGAGATAACAGTTAAGGTTCCAGCTGGGTTCACATTCGGGGAACAGGGAAACGGTTTGGCAATCAAAGATGCTGAGGGTGTGTTATTGCTGGGAATGGGGATTCCCTACGAAGGCTTTGATCGTACCCTAGAAAGCTATGAGAAGGTTGGTGTAAGTAGCTTATTTGGTGATATGTACAGGGTAGTCCCACAAAGTGCGGTGAGACAAGTTAATTACACAAATAGGGTTATTTTAGAGCAACCAGGGTGCTCCACAGGAGATGATTATGTTACACCTCCATGTAGTGGTAGCAGTCTTTCCAAGGATACGGGAAATGGAGACGGCTTCGGATTTGTCATGAGTTGCCATGATGAGACGCGGTTAGCTCTCTGTGATGAAATAGCCTTGTCATTGACTGCAGTAGGGATTAAATACTAATAAAAGGTAGGTTCTTTTCTATGAGGTTCCTCCGACATGTCGGAGGAACCTCATAGTTTGCTTTGTATACCACTTGCGACTAATATCTATATAGCTAAATTGTTAGTCACTTCAAATGCGCAAGTTTATCGAGGGATCAGCTGTGGAATTGACCACAGTCTTTATCACCACTTTGCTTCTTACCTACCTAGTTGTCTCACCAAACGTAGACAATCAGAATCTATTATTCGCGTTTAAATCGATTGCTGCTTTGCTGGTATTCTTGCCTTTGATGACTACTATTTCGCTGGTAGCAGGGAAGCTAGAGTTGTTGCGCGCACACAAGTGGAAGGCTGCTATTGGTTCGTTGGTTCTAGCTGTGCTGGTTAGCTTATCTCTTGGCTATGATGCAAATCTTACAGTGACAAGTGTAGAAGCAACGAAGTATCTTCTTGTATTGCTTGCTTCTTTTTCTACAGTGTTCTTTGTTCCTGCCATATTGAAGAAAGACAGAATAGCTGCCTGGGAAGATTTTTCTGCCAAAGTACGGTCTTTTGTGGCGGCGAATATATTCTCGGCTGCGGTGCTGATTGGGAGTTCATTTGCTTTGTTGACTGTATCCTTTTTGTTCCGTACACCCATAGATCAAAGAACTCCGCTAACCATAATTGTTTGGGTTTTGTTTGGGCTAAATGCGGTTCTTTTCTTGGCTGGGTTGAAGTTGGGGGTAACAAAACAGACGGTAGACTTGAATAAGATAACTGAGAAATTTGCTAAATATGTCTTGGTGCCTTTCCATATCTTGTATACGGCGATAATGTACGTATACCTCCTTTCTATTCTACTCACAGGAACTGTGCCAGATAATCAGCTGGGTGGGTTATCTTTGTGCTTTGCCTTACCTGGAATCATTGCGATAGTGATGTTGTACCCACTGTGGGTGAACGGTAAGGATAAATTTACTCGCTGGTACACTAGTTTTTATGCAATAAATCTTGTCCCTGTGTCTGGTGTTTACTTTTACTCTTTATTCGTGAGGATAGGGGAGTTTGGCTTTACACCTGACCGGATCTTGGGGTTGCTGGTGGGGGTGTTCATTTTGGTCTTGTCTGGTTTGTTGTTGTGGAAGAAAGCTTTCCGCTTGGAGAGGTTTGGTTTGGCAGTGTTGTTGGTGATTGTTGTAGCTTTCTATTTCCCGGTGGTCAATATCAACAGTATTGCCCGGGCTAGCCTGGAAGGGCGGCTTTTGGCCAGTTTGGAAAAATATGAGGTAATTAAAGATGGTAAATGGATAGGCAAACAAAAAGATATTGGCTGGGAGGACTATCGTGCTTTGGCTGCAGATTTTAGGTACTTGAGTAACAACTTTCCGCTAGATTTTTTGAAGGGCTATATATCTGAAGGACAATTAAGGCAGATCAGTGAGGTACCTTATGAATATACGAGAGAGCAGGCTTTTATGGATCTCACCGGTTTGAATAGGAACTCTGGGATTGACTATGGAAGGACAAAGTTGGTCAATATATATTTTGATACGGGAGCGGGGTTGGATGTATCTGGTTTTGACAAGTTGGCTGAAGCGTATTTGAGCAAAGATCCGCTTATTGGGGCCGAGTCGAACTTGTTTAAGTTGACGTACTTAGGGGCTTTGATTGAAGTGGATTTGGATACCTACGCCCAGAATGTTTTGAAAGGCTTAGCGGATGAGTCTGATCGTATGGGTAGCGTCACTATCTCTGCGGAGGAGGGGATGAATTACAGGATTGAGATCGCGAGTAATTTATATTCCAAAATGGTTTTTGGGCCAGATACAATATATGCGACTTACGATACCGTAGAAGATCGAGTGCAAATAACCTCGTTAAGAGGAAAGCTATTAGTGAAGGATTAAGAGTTAGTTCTCTTGCCTAATCTAAACCAAGCCTTGTCGATTCTGATGTTGATCAGTACAATTGCCGTCATTATCAAGATCCCTCCTATAATTTCGTTGACTGTGGGGAATTCTCCTAGAAAAATGGCACTTATGATTAGGCTAAATATGAGTTCTGAGGCTAGTACAATACTCCCAAGGTTTAAATCAAAATTTTGAAAACCGTATATGGTTGCGTTTCCTACTACCAAAAGGGCTAATCCGAATATAAGGGCGAATATGATTGATGAGGCACTAACTCCTTTGATGATAGTTTCTTGTGTCAAAGGGAGGATAAGTAACCCGAAACCCATTGAGACAACAAACTGATTGAACAATAGCACCATTCTGGAGATATTCTTTAAGTACTTCTTAAGTGAGTTACTTAAGGCATCAGTGAGTCCAGCTGCTAGACCTAGCAAGATTCCCAACAAACTAGCATCCAGTTGGATGGGGTAGGTGAATATGACTAGCCCTGCCAGGCATAAGGAGAGTAACAGACCTTTTGCTATAGAGAATCCCTCTTTGAATACCAGCATACCAAGTATGAGTGAGCCAATGAGGCTTCCGGTATTCACGAAGAATACTGTGTTTGAAACTTTGATTAGGTTTGCTGAGATAGTAAAGGTTAGAGCATTTACAAAAGAAATTAGTCCGAAAATGATTACTAAGAGGCGCTTTTCATTTGAGATCCAAAATTTTTCTCCTCTCCAGAGCAAAACTAGAAAGGCGATCAAAGTAATAATCAGCTGTCTTACCAATACTTGGGTAAAGTCCCCAAACATGATTGCTAGCTGTCTTGTCAAAAGACCAAAAGACCCATATATAAGGCCAGCTAATAGAAGACTTAGAAAACCTTTTTGATAGTTGGTCAGATTCACATTAAGTTTAATAACTAACGGGATAATAATCTAAGAAGTAAATTATGTTAAAATGATGTCCAATATGGTGGACAATCTGGACATAAAGCAAAACTTGATGGAACTTGGACTGGATGAGACAGAGGCGCTTGTTTACATCGATCTTGTAAATTCTCCCGGTAAGACACTACTTGCTGTTAGTCGAAGTTTGAATATTCCCCGTACAACCCTCTATAGAGTGTGTCAAAGCTTAGCGGAAAAGAAGTTTGTAGAATGGGTTCTACTTGAGAATACACGCAAAATCAAAGCTATAAACCCGAACAAGTTGGATTTCTTAGTTGTCGAGCAAAAAGCCAAACTGGAGGGTACGGAGAGTTCTGTGAAAAGTTTACAAAAGATGCTAAAGCAAACTGCACCAAATCTACCTGGCACAGAGGTGAGATACTACCAAGGTAAAGAAGGTATCCAACAGATTATGTGGAATGCGTTGCAAGCCAGAGGTGAAACTCTTGGTTATTCCGTTTTTGGTCGAATCGAGCTTGTCGGTAAACCCTTTACTGAGAAATATAATCACGAATTTTATTCCAGAGGTCTTACAGATAGAGTGATTGTAAATAAATCGTTGTTGAGAAGAGTGGAAGAATTTGTGCATAAGGGTAGTTTACACAATGAAGACTATGATGATATCAGGGTGATTGACGATGATAGGTTCTATATTTCCGGTGATACCATAATCTACAATAATACAATTGCGCTGAGTTTCTGGGAGCACGGCGAGGTGGTGGGTGTCGAAATAGAGAACCCTGAATTAGCAAAAATTCAGAAGGGGATATTTGAGATTCTTTGGGGAATTGGTAGGCCCGTAAATGAATTCACAAATTCGTTTATGCTTTCTAAAGCCTAGCTTTGTGAGTCTTGCCACTTTTTTATTTCGGCGTGGTTCCCAGACAAGAGTATGTCAGGTACTTTCCATTCTTCTCCTTCATCTGTGGTGAAGGTGGCTGGGCGGGTGTATTGAGGGTATTCTTTTCCTTCGCGATCGGTGTGAGATTCTTCGACAATAGAGGCTTCGTTGCCGACGACTCCTGGGAGGAGGCGTGAAATGCTGTCGACGATGACTCCGGCGGCGAGTTCGCCGCCGGTCAATACATAGTTTCCAATTGAGATCTCATCGTCGACAAGATGTTCAACTACACGATGGTCGATGCCCTCGTAGTGACCACAAATGATAACCACCCGTTCATAAGTTTGGCTGAATTCTTGAGCTGTTGGTTGATTCCATGTCTTGCCACCTGCGGAGGTCAGGATAACACGAGTAGACTTAGGCCGAGTAGGGTAAACACCTAGCTCTTTGAGGGCTTTGTAGATCGGCTCGACCAGCATCAACATCCCTGGACCGCCGCCAAACGGTCTATCATCTACGGTTTTGCGCTCATCGGCGGTCCACTTGCGTAAATCGTGCACAGTTAACTGTACCTTACCCGCAGCTTGTGCGCGCTTGAGAATGCTTTCGTTCAGAATCGCGTTAACTTGAGCCGGAAACAGTGTGAGAATATCAAATATCATTTCTGATTATACCTTGAATGCCGCCTAATTCCCTAAGTGATAGTTGGCTAACATAAGATCAAGCTCGGCAAGTATTTCAGGTGTGTACGCGGTTCCATAAAGTCCTTGATACATTGGGGCAAATCCCGTAATGAAATTACCTTCTGTGTTTTGGGTGCAAGCTGAAAGTATCTGCGTATCTGCCATACCTGTGAAAGGTTGGATTGTACGTCTGTAAACTTTCCCATCTAAAGCAACTATTTCCTTGTATTCAGTATAGGTTGTTCCAGGTTGGCCGTTATCTGGCTTGTCAGGGTAGAAACAAAATGTCGGGCTGAAAGTCTTATTTAACTGAAGTGTTAGCTCGTAATTACCTTTGTTTAACCTAGTTATTGAACTCCCATATTGCTCATCTCCCCAGTCTGATTGAGTACTGTTCACAGTCCAACCCGCAGGGTATTTAATAGTGAAGGCGGGGTCTACGTTTGTGTAGACGTTAAGTGCTGGAGTGGTTGTGGTAGATGCTGCAGATGATGTGGTGCTTACACTAGATGTTCCAGACGATGTAGTCTCTTCGGAAGTTGTAGTTTCCTCAGTTGTGTAAGTTATTGGTGCTTTCGAAGTGGTTGTACTGCTGGTATTTGATTGGTAGGCGTTATTCGGATTTGTAAGCGCTGCGCCGATCAATAGTCCTAGCAGGCAGACGACAAGAGTGCCGAATAGGATGATTAGGGCAATTATGAGTTTCTTTTTCTTTTCTGATAGTGTTGTAGTAGTTGTTTGGGTCTGCATCTGTGTTTCCATAAGAATTCGTTAATTAACTAAATA
>JAEUSD010000020.1:0-390 GCA_016788825.1 Candidatus Doudnabacteria bacterium
TGGCGTAAACTCTCAAGGCAACACGTGGAATGCGACCATTTCGTATTTCCAACCCTTTGATGGATTGTTAATCAAGTCGTTCTTTTCTCCCTCATCTGTTGTATAAAAGTGTGCTTGCAATTTGTCACTCCAGAATCGATACAGAGGTAAAGTATAGTTCTGATAAGGGGTCCTAAATGCTTTAAAGGCAACTCTTTCATAAGCCCAGCCCATTGTGGGATTGTCTATGAGCTTCTGCTTCTCAGATTCGTCCATCGTATAAAAATGTGAATTCAGACCTGCGCTCCAGAAGCGATAAACAGGTAGCAGTCCTACACTTGGGGGGTAATTTAAATTGGCGTCAAACGCCCGGAAGGCGATTCTCTCATACTTCCAGGTAGATTGAGGACA
>JAEUSD010000020.1:400-21782 GCA_016788825.1 Candidatus Doudnabacteria bacterium
TTCTTTTCAGCGTCGTCGGCCGTAAAGAAGTGATTTTGGTGCTTGTCGCTCCAAAATCTGTGTACAGCATTGGCTTGTAGGTCATTGTAAAGACGAATACCATGTAGAGTGATAGTTGAACTTCCCCCGCATGTAGGATCGAAACGCAACCGGGTGAGGTACTTGTAAATATTGGTTTCTTGTCTCAGGTCAAAAGTTAGAATGCCACGATTATCAGATATCTTCCGCGTACTGGAGAAAGAGAAGGCTTTTGATTCAGAGAATGTTTTATCACCTTCCTCGAGTATATAGAGCCTTACGCAATTTATGCTGGGAAGCCCTCCGCTGTATTCGACATCGATGTCTACATAGCGGTAATCGACGCGATTCAATCTCAATTCGGGGCTAATAAAAAATGGATCATTGCCTGTAACTTGGTACTTTGGTCGACGTGTTCCATCAAATACGAAGCTCATTGCATTAGCAACCTGCCATCCTTGAGAGTCATAAGTAAAATCATAGCGAGAAAGGTTTGGGCCTTGTACTCCATAGTTCCCAAATCGCCATTCTTCTGCCTTATTACTATTATCTTGTAGAGATTTATATGATAGTTTTTGACCGTTGCGGTGTACTTCAAAGTGTAAATGGGTGGGGTAGGGCTCCTTAAGAGTCCCACCTGTATTCCCTATAGTAGCAACTTTTTGTCCCTGCTGTACAAAGCCCCCATTAGCGGGGCTCCCATTATAGTTTGCTAAGTGCAAATAATGTACTTCGATCCCCGTAGTAGGGTTCACAATCCTGAGCATTTGCCCACCACCAGGAACTGTTTTATCTGTGATTCGGGTTACTCGCCCTGAGATACTGGCAAAAACATCCCTCCCAACGCAGGATAAAGGGGTAAAGCCGTCTACACCAAAGTCTACAGCGAACCCCTGGTTTTGATAAACTGAGCGGTTATGATGTGTTCTGGCTTTGTTCACTTCATTGATATCGCTTTCTCTAAACTCACACGGTGGGGCGACTGTAACTAAGTCCCCCGCCAAAGCTGGAACTGTAATTAGGAAGTAAGCGGAAAAAACAATTAGAGAGGTAAGTATTAATTTAGTCTTCATAGGGGTTTGAATAAAGGTATGGGTCGGGTGGGATTTGAACCCACGACCAATCGCTTAAGAGGCGACTGCTCTACCGCTGAGCTACCGACCCAGATAAATAAAATTAATTTGTCGAAGATATGGGTCGGGCGAGACTCGAACTCGCAACCAATGGCTTAAAAGGCCACTGCTCTACCATTGAGCTACCGACCCGGTAGCGATGGATTATACCAAAATAAAAGGTTTTTCTGTACCTATATCACCTAAACTTTCTACTGAGAAGAAGTACCGCAAAGCCCATAATTACAAATGTTACTTGATATCCGACCAGCACAACGAGTAGCGCAGCTATTATATAACTGATCGCAATAGCAGTATCAATCCCAATCTCTCTGGCAACTACTAGTTCATCCTTTTCAGTGTCTACAAGTCCATCCGTCATCAGGTCAAAATTGATCACTTCTGTAGCTGTGAAATGTGTACCTTCAGCGATTTTGTTGTAGGTGTCAGAAATCACAACAGGGAACCCGGGCAACCCGCGCAAGATATTGGAAAAAAATATCAGAATGCTTGTGTTGCGAAAAGATGTGTCGCGGTCGCGGTGGTCGAGTATTTTGCCGAAGATGTACAACGCCACCACCGCGACCGCCGTAGTCAACGTAAGTAAAACACCCAAGTCCGTATAAGACTGACTTACCGCCAGAAACAAGAAAATAGTCCAAATTCGGTTTGCTCCCGAAGCATGCAGTTCTGTAGTGAGATTCAGTAGCCACAGCTTACGAATCGACCTATTTCTGACCATGTCTCGCAGTCGAGTAGAAACTTCAAACCGGATATCCGGAAGCATAGAGATTGGGCCGATAGACAAAGCGATCGCTAAGGTTGCCACCACTACTACACTCAGAAACCCCCAATTGGCCAAGAGAATTCCAGTTATCAGGGGTGTAATTACTTGGGTGATAGTAATAGTGATTCTTTTCAAAGAGACCTGTGAACCTCGCTGGTCATGATTTGTGATCTGCCCGTACATATAAATGTTTGGGACATGGAAGAATAACTTTGCCACATAAACAACAATAAACCAGAACAATAGATACAAATTATTCTGCGATTGCTGATACAGCAACACGGGGACAGGAGAAATTGCGAAGAATAGAACAGACAAATAGAGAGTTAGCTTTGTCCCCACCTTCCCACACAATATCGCAGCATACTTAACCAACGCAGCATAAGCCAAATGAGCGATTACCAAAGGTAAGATGGCCAAGATAATGTTTTGGAATATCTTGTAAAAAAATACAATTCCAAATAGCACAGTTGCACTATTGTAGAATGCGTATAAGTTCTCAATTGTAACTAGAAGTAAGAAATTTCGTCGCGTTGCAGCCATTGTTTGCTAAAATCTATGTGAACTGCGATATTCTACACAATTAATGAATGCAGTGATATGCGCCCGTAGCTCAACGGATTAGAGCACTTGTCTTCGGAACAAGGGGTTGGGGGTTCGAATCCCTCCGGGCGTAACTGAGTATTCAAATTCTACTCCAAGAGCTCAAACTGAGAATTCCTGTTCGTTTACTCGGGCCAGATGACTTTCCGCGTTTTCTCAGTAATGAACAGCGGTTGAGGATGTTGCCAGGCGTTACGCCCGACAGCGACGCCGGCTCCGCCGGCGTTCATAAATTGTTTCACTTTCAGGACAAAATCTTCATCAGAGGTTTTATCTCCACCTGAAAGTATCGCTTTTGTCCCGACTGCATTTTTGATAATCCACGGTAGCTTCTCGGGCTGGCGCGGGTATTTGATCTTCACTACGTCGGCGCCCAACTCCGCGCCAGCCCGAGCCGCGTACGCCACGATATCCGCTTCTAGTTCATCGTCGTTGCTGCTAGGCTTTGTTATAAAAGGGTACATCCAGGCTATAACCACAAGACCATAGCGATGCGCTTGACGCCTAATTTCAGAGAACTCACGAATCATTTCTGCTTCATGGTCACTGCCCAAGTAAATCGTAAACCCAACACCACTGGCCCCGATGCCGATCGCCTCATCCACGCTCGCGTTGGTTACGGACAAGGCTTCGGGGCCTAGCTTTGTCTTACCATTAAGTTTCACAATCATTGGAACATGGGCATACTTGGGCAACCAGAACTTTCGTGCATTTGCATATTGCATAGCAAGACAGGTGTATTTCCCTTGGCTTGCAATGTCGCAAATGTATTCAGGGTGGTAATTTTTGCTGTCGAAATCTTCGGGACCGTGCTCAAGCCCTTGGTCATAAGCCAACATCATGATCTTCCCATTCCTTTGTATACGGTCCAAATTGCGATTCATACTAGCTTCCTTCGTAATGCTCTGAAACTTTGGGGATCTTGATCTCTGAGCTGGTAGCCTCAGTGTAAACGAGTTGAGAAACTTTTTCGTTGTACTGTGCTTCCAGTTCATCTTTGGTTAGCAACCCTGTGGTAGCACCAACCGAGCAAATTGCATTTGCTGCATTGACTGCCCCCCATCCCATCGCAGTGGCAATATCTTTCTCATAAGCAATGGCGGCGCCTACAGAGGCAGCAAAACAATCTCCGGCACCAGTACTTTCTACTGGGGTCACTTTAAGTGCACCCACCTTCACAAAGCCCTTGCCGTCGTAGGCGATTGACCCTCTGTCGGAACGGGTAATAATAATTTGTTTCGGTCCATACTTAAATAAACCCTGCATTAAATATTCGTTTGACTCAGTATTCAACCTAGACATGCTGATAGCTTCCGCTTTATTCAAGATCAACAAGTCGCTTGCCGCAATCACATCTTTTACCTCTGCAAATGGCTCAGTTACTTGGAGAGTTCCTGGTGAGAATATAAGCTTAAAACCTTTCTTCTGCTTCAACTCCAACACTTGCTTGAAAAGTTCTTGGTCATCCTCTCCGATCGAAGTGAGATAAACAAATTTTGTATCTGGAATATCTGGCAAAGAATACTTTCGGGGTTGGTGGTAACTCATTACCAATCTGTCGCCACGGATATTCAAGATCACTGCGGAGTTCGTTTCTGCGTTTTCGTCTTTGGTAACCAGATCACAATTCACTCCTGCTGCTTTAATTTCGTCCAACATCTTCTGCCCCTCGAAATCGTTGCCAATTACGCTGTACAGCGCGACGTTCAGTCCTAATTTCTTCATGGCCGTAGCTACGTTGTATGCATTACCTCCTGCGTTGGTACTTGGGGCGACATCAAGTTGAATCTTATTTGGAAAGGGCAGAGTAACAGTATGCTTTTGAGGGTCGATACTATTGATTATGTCGGAATGACTGAGGTGAAGGATCCTATCGATAACAATATCTCCAATAACTACGAAGTCGAACATAATAGAATCCTAAAATATATTACGTAGTATATATTAATATCCAACTTAGGATTGTGCAAATTTCTTGTATTAGTTGAATGCCGCCAACATCTGGTTCAAAAATTCAGCTGGTTGTTCGCTTTTGACAAAACCAGAAGAAATGAGGATGCCTTCGAAACCCAGCTTGAGAGCTTCGGAGATGTCGTTGGCAGATTTGACACCGGCGCCAAGCACCAGCTTGGCGCCATGGTTTTGGAACTTCTCTACAAACATTTTTGCCGCCTGAGGATCGGCCTCTATCAGGCTTGTCTCGCCGCTGATTAATTCTTCAGGTTCATATGCCAAGAAGTCAGGCCGTAGAGTCCTGAAATACTCAGCCTCGGCTGCATCTTTTACAGCTAAACAGCTGGACAGCTGAAAGTGTTTACAAGATGTGAGTGTTTGCTCCACTTGGCTAGTGGTAAGTTTGTGTTCTGAATGGTTTACCAGTGTGCCGTTGGCGCCAGCCATCACAATAGAAGTGGGCGACGTCCAACCGGTATTCCTACCTGGGACGATTGGATCGATATGCTGTGCCCATATCGAAAGCAGTGGAAACTTTTCGCGAATTCGGTAAATATCTACCGCCTGAGGGCAGACAATTACGTTCACTTTTGATCCTGAGCGACCGGCATTGGCAATTTCTGCGAGGTGTAAGGCATTCTCGCCGGTCGCTTCTGGATAAGTCTTAAAATTCAAAATTAAATAGTGCATGGCACAGTTTAGATAAACCGGCCAGATTTAGCAATTTTGCATTTTGGATGATAAAATCTGGCCCAATGCCGATGTGGTGAAACTGGTATACACGCTACCTTGAGGTGGTAGTGCCTTCGGGTGTGCAGGTTCGAGTCCTGTCATCGGCAAATGTATCTGGTGTAAACTGTTGTATGACCAAAGCTCAACTCCGGCGCCTCGCGTACAGTATCCTCCTATTCATCGTTGCCATCCTTGGCGCTGCTTTAGCTCAACCAGTTTCTGAGCAACCCGGTGATAACGGTGTTTCCGACAAGGCCTTCTTTGCAGTTTCTCGGGTGGTTGATGGTGATACATTTCGGATTCAGACTTCTGATGGTGAAGAAACTGTACGGTTGATCGGTGTGAATACTCCAGAAACAGTTGATCCTAGAAGAGAAGTCGAGTGTTATGGAAAAGAGGCCAGTGCTGAACTCAAAAATTTGATTGAGGGCAAAGAGGTGTATATCCAATTCGACACAACCCAAGGAGAGCGGGACAAGTATGGGCGCTTACTCGTCTATGCTTGGGTAAATGATGAAGATCCAACCGTAAGCGCCCAGAGATTCATAAACTTGGAGCTGATCCGGGGCGGCTTTGCCTACGAATACACCTACAACACTCCGTACAAGTACCAAGCGCAGTTCAAAGCCGCCCAGCTTGAAGCGCAGTCTTTGCAGCTAGGTTTATGGGGCAGCTGTGCTGTTCAATAGACCCAAAATCTAGTAAAATCCAATGCCTTTAAGTGTCGATTCTGCGGGGTGGTAGCTCAATTGGTTAGAGCACTCCCCTGTCACGGGAGAGGTTGCGGGTTCGAGCCCCGTTCACCCCGCAGAGTCGTCGAAAGATAGGTTAGAAATGAAACACCCCGGCGTAGCCGGGGTGTTCTTTTCTAGTCAGATAGACTTCCTTACAAAGCTGCTCTCAGTTTTGCCATATCCCCATCGTCTCCACCGCTTAATACTTCCCAATTCAAGGCATTGAACTTATTTAGGTCAAATACTAAAGGCTGAGACACTGGATTCGGTTGCTCTGGTGTCGGTTGCGTACTCTGGTACTCCTCACGAATAGCAACCTTATGTTTACCAAGTTCGACTATTAATATATACCCAGTTTGGGTGCAGTCAGCACAGTCAGGCAGACTTCCACCTACGCTACCCCCATCAGCGGCAGGCTCTGCCATGATCGTGTAGTCCATTGTGGTTGTAAATGAGTATACTTTCGCTTTGCGGGTAACTCCATCTATGAGTATCTCTACATCCTGGATTGCGCGCTCGGTAGTCGGGGCAAATAGCATGCTGTTGACTATAGCGATGTCATCCTGGGAGCTACTCATAAGTCTGGAAAAGTAAGAGCCGTATACATCATTGAAACCAATTCCAAAATCACCAATCAAACCAGGTGTTTCTGCCACATAAATACTTAATGCTAACAGAATATTTTTGGCGTTATTAAATAGGGTATCTCCAACTCCTCCCGCAGGGTAGAAGTCCCGATCGTTGATATGAGAGAAAGATAAGTCTGGAACTTGAGGCTGCAAAATCTTCTCTAGCTCACGGAAGTAGGCGTAGGGAATTTGCCCTGCAGCGGGGAGAATGATCTCCAACTGGTTGTCCTTGAAGAATTGGATTGTAGCGTCTACGCGGCGCTGTCTCTCAGCGGTTTCATCTACTGGAACCGACTGTGAGGCAAGATTGGTTACGCGGATCTCAGTTTGGGGCAAATTCCCGTCCAGACGGACTTTGACCTGGTCGAGGGTGGAGTCTGTTACTTCCTCAGCAGCATTTTCACTCGACCAGATCATATTTTCTGCATTAGTTGAATTCAGATAAACTTCATTCTTAAACATTTTATATGTATCGTTAGGGTCAACGTAGACCAGATTGATGAAGTTGGTATCACCTTCGGGCATAGTGTAATTTACTTCAGACCCTGACTCTCCAGCCCAATAATTAGGTGCAACATATTCTTGAGGAGTACTAAAGTCGTTACAAAAACCTTTGTACGTAGTCTGAACCACTACCACCTCTTTCCCATTTAGTGTTGTGGTATACATCTCAGCATCGGGTCCAAATACATCCAAGAAGGATTGCTCAGGTGTACGTTCAACTTCTGCGGGTAAGGCTTCCGGTGCAGGTAGATCTACCGGCATATCCGCAGGTAGCGGTTCAATCACTCCCAAGTCGTACCGAGGAGATACGGTACGAACAGCATATTTCCCCCCTTTGTACTCAGTGCTTTCGAATGTGGTTGCTGTGCTGATGCCGTAGTTGAAGTCAATTATTTGGCCATTCTCCAACCTCGAAATGTATTGGTTGGCATAACCACCGTCGGGTCCGAAAAAAGTATAGACCTCTTGAACATTGCTGTTCTCACCGCCAAAAGTGAAACCATATGACATAAGCGGACATTGAGCAGGACCTTTACGTAGAATGGTTTTGGCGTAGTACAGCTTGTTTTGCTCTTGGGCCGAGATAAGCAGCTTTGAACTGAGGGATGCGTCTCCGGCTCCGGCGGCGGCGGGTGTGGCAGTCAACGAAGCTTGGTTCTCTCGCGCCGCCGCCGAGGTCACCTGTTGTAACGTAGAAGGTGAATTATTCTCTAGTAGTAGGGCGATTGCATTCGCCCTCGCTTCACCTGTTAGGTAGTTCTTTTGACTGGGTAAGGTTGTTCCTCTTGTCGTAAGCAAAAGGGTCCCCACACCGACTACGGCCAAGAATACGGTAAAAATAATGGCAAAATGTTGGCGACGCATAAATATAAGGGCTAATAAATTAAATGTTGGTTTTGTACTAGGTAGTTTGGGCCTGTTTGCATCTACCCACTCTGTGCGAGGGGATAGATTTTTGAGCAGGTTCAATTTTTGTTCGATAGATTTATTCATTTGCGAGTTGTTTTAATTTTTTTAGTGCGCGGTGTGTTGCTACTTTTGTAGATATGTAACTCTTATTCTTTATACGTGAAATATCTCTAATACTTAAGTCATTCACATACCGCAAGACAATCAGCTCTTGGTCTTCCGGTGAAAGGTCCCGCAGTAGATTGATTATGTATAACCAGTCTTGTACAAACTCTGCTGCATCTCCTTGAGCTGCCAGATCTGTGAAGTCTTGTAACTCAAGTGGCTGTTGGTGTTTGGCACGGCTGAAATGGTCGGCAAGTAAATTCCTTGCCAACAGGTACAGCCAAGTACGAATACCTGATCTCATCGGATCATATTTAGCCTGTTCTTTGACCAGTTTCAAGAAAACCTCAGAACTGAGGTCTTCTGCGGTCTCCACAGAACCAGTTCGGATGAACAAGTACCGAAAAATCTCGGCGTGATGATTTGTAAAGATCTGCGCAATATCCAAGAACCGAATGTAAATATTTACATAATTATATACATTCCTTTTGTAGAAATGGTTACAAAAAATATCCAGTTCTGTATAGTTATATGATGGCTGAATTATCTTTTCATTCTTTATCTGTCGCAGAAAACCTAAAGCTGTTAAGTTCTTCTGAAGAAGGGCTGAGACAGGTTGAGGCGGAGAGGCGGCTTGCGGAGTATGGTCCAAATGCCTTGGCTGAACAGGGGGGCTTGGGTATTTTTAAGCTCATTTGGTCTCAGATAAACAATGTGTTGGTGTATGTGTTGTTTGCGGCGGCGGCGGTGTCCTTTTTTACAAATCATGCGGGCGACGCCGCCGTGATCCTGATGGTCGTAGCTTTAAACACAATTATTGGAACAATCCAGGAGTTTAGAGCCAACCGTGCTGTAGCCAGCTTAAAGAAGTTGCTTCTGCCCAAAGCAAAAGTCTTGCGCGATGGTAGGCTACAAATTATTTCTGCAACTCAGCTGGTTCCTGGTGATGTTGTTCTTGTGGAGCAAGGGGACAGAGTTCCTGCAGATGGAAGATTGCTGAGCGCACACAATTTGAGAATGCTTGAGTCTGCCCTCACGGGTGAATCTGTCCCCCAGGATAAATCCAACACCACTTTGGCACAGAATACTGAATTTGCCGGTCGGGCAAATATGTTGTGGATGGGTACGTTCTGTTCTGGAGGCAGCGGCAAGTTTTTGGTGACTGCTACTGGGGGCAAAACTATGCTTGGTCAAATCGCATTGCAAATTGAGAATGTGGAAGAGGGGCAAACGCATTTCGAAAAGATTACCAAAAAGCTAACCAAGCAGATGGGGGTGCTTGCCGCTGTGGGGTCAGCGATAATTTTACTTGTGGGTCTATTCGTAAGGCAGTTTGAATTTACTGAGATATTCCTGTTCTCTGTGGCCGCCTTGGTGGCGGCCATTCCAGAGAGCTTGCCGGCCATTTTGACGGTAGTCCTTGCTGTCGGTGCAAACCGCATGGCCGGCAAGAAAGCCATTGTGCGTAAGCTGTCTGCTACGGAGAATTTAGGCTCTGTCACCGTAATTGCTACAGACAAAACTGGGACTTTGACCCAAAACACGATGTCGGTCGAAGAGGTCGTTTTTGGCGACGGTTCGCGGGTGACTGTGAGTGGGACAGGATGGAGTAGGGAGGGAGAATTCTACTTCAAAGACAGTCATACAGATGCCAAGCATCGGGGCGCCCTAGAGAAGTTAACCGAAATTGGCTTTGTTTCCAATTCCGCTCAGCTTGTACGAAATCCCGAAAAGCCTGTGGAAGTGATTGGGGACCCGACAGAGGCTGCGTTGGTGGTTCTGGGAGAAAAGTACGGCTTACAGTATGGACTGCGTGACAAAGTGTTGGTAGACCAAGCCTTTAGCACGGATCTAAAGTACCGAGCTTCGCTGGTGGGGACTGACGGGCAGAGGGAGTTGTATGTTGTGGGTGCCGCCGAGGTGGTGTTGGAGCGTAGTGAAAAGCTTTTCATCGGCGGCACCAAGATCTCTTTGGCACTGCGTAAGGAGATCCATGATCGTGTGGCGCAAATGAGTGCCAAATCTTTGCGTGTATTGGGAATTGCTTATACCAGGGTAAGTGAAAAAGCCGAAGATATCGCGGATGAAGATGTAAACAATTTGGTGCTTGTCGGTTTTGTCGGGATGCGGGATCCTATTCGTCCTGAGGTTCCCCAAGCGATTGCTCATGCAAAAAGTGCTGGAATTAGGGTGGTTATGCTTACTGGTGACCACCGAGAGACTGCTATGGCGATTGGTCGTGAAGTTGGATTGATCAATCCGCAGTCTAAGGTACTAACCGAAAGCGAATTGAATCAGCTTACGGAGGTCGAATTTGCCAAGGCCGTTATGGATACGGATGTATTCGCCCGCCTTACACCAGGGATGAAACTTCGAATTGCCAAGGCACTTCAGGCGCAGGGGCAGATAGTTGCTATGACTGGAGATGGGGTTAATGATGCCCCTGCGTTGAAGCAAGCAGATGTTGGGATTTCTATGGGAATTATGGGGACAGATACGGCGCGGGAATCCAGCGAGATCGTGCTTGCTGATGATAACTTCGCGACCATTGTGGGGGCGGTAGAAGAAGGCCGCGTGGTGTTCAATAATATCAAGCGGGCAAGCACTTTTTTGATCACGACAAACATCGCGGAGCAGTTGGTGATCCTGGCAAGCTTACTCTTCGGGCTTCCGTTGCCCTTGCTGGCGGCCCAGATCTTATGGCTAAACCTGGTAACAGATGGGGTCAATGATTTCGCCTTAGCTTTGGAACGCCCACATGCTGGACTGATGAAAAACCTGCCACGGAAGCCCGAAGAAGGCATTATCACTGCTAGGATTGTTCAGTTTATGATCCCTACTTCGTTGATTATGGTGATTTTGACGCTTGCTTGGTTCTATTTCTACCTCCCACAGGGTGAAGCTTATGCTAGGTCATTGGCATTCTTGGTGATGTCTTTCACTCAGCTTTTCAACGCATTAAACCTCCGCTCATTTACAAAATCTATTTTTCAGATTGGGCTATTTACAAACAAATACCTTATCCTTGCGATAGTTGTCTCGGGTATATTTACAGTTGGGGCTGTTGAATGGGAATGGCTTAAAGATTTACTTGGCTTTGAGGCCGTTGATCTCGGCCTGGTTCTCATTATTCTTGCAATGAGCTCTAGCGTATTGTGGATCGGCGAGTTGATTAAATGGATGTCGAAGAAGTCCTAGCATACAAAAATTAACTTTTTCTTAACTCGACTGTATACTGGTATCAATGAAATACAGAATCAAAGACATCAAGGCATTGGAAGTACTAGACTCGCGGGGAAATCCTACGGTGGAGGCGGTAGTGAGCCTGGAGAATGGCGCCGAGGGGAGGGCAATGGTTCCGAGTGGGGCTTCCACCGGCGCCCATGAGGCCTTAGAACTGCGTGACGGGGATCCTAAGCGGTATGGCGGTAAGGGCGTACTCAAAGCGATAGATAACGTTCATAACAAAATTTTACCTGCTGTTTTGAGCGCCGGAGACATCGACCAGGTGGAACTAGATACGCTTCTGAATGAGTTAGATGGCACGCCAAATAAATCTAGTCTGGGCGCAAATGCGATTTTGGCTGTGTCTTTGGCGTTTGCATGGGCCGTGGCGAATACAAGGAAGCAGCCACTATTTACGTACGTAAATGAGCTTTTCGGCAACGCTACACCCAAGCTGCCACGGCCCATGTTCAACATCATGAACGGAGGCCAGCATGCCAATTGGGCGACAGACATCCAGGAGTTCATGATCATCCCTTCGATCTACAATGGTTATGCTGAAGCTGTGCGGATGGGATCAGAAGTGTTCCATAGTTTGGAAAGTATCCTTAAATCTAAAGGCTTATCCACGAATGTGGGCAACGAAGGCGGCTTTGCTCCCGAGGTGGAATCAAATGAGACTGCCATAGATTTGATCATGCAAGCAATTGAAAAAGCAGGCTACCAGCCTGGCGCCGATGTGTTCTTGGGAATGGATATTGCGGCCAGCGAATTCATTGTGGAAAATAAACCAGGTGAGCAGGACGATGAGTATGAATTGAAGCGTGAAAAACGAATTCTTCCGGTGGGGGAGTGGCTTGAGCTGATCGGGAGTTGGATAAACAAGTACCCAATTATCAGTATCGAAGATCCTGTCGCCGAGGATGCTTGGGGAGCGTGGCATCATTTTTTGTTGAATCAACAGCATCGTTTGGAACAAGTAGTGGGGGATGACCTATTGGTAACTAGCGTAGAACGAGTCCAAAAAGCAATTGATACGAAGGCGTGCAACGCCCTCTTGGTGAAGCCAAACCAAATAGGAACTCTTACAGAAACATTAGCTGCGATGCGTTTGAGTCGTGATGCCGGATGGAAAAATATCATGTCGCATCGCAGCGGCGAAACAGAGGACGTGACTATTGCCCACCTGGCGGTGGGCACAGGTTGTGGCCAAATCAAATCCGGCGCCCCCAGCCGTGGTGAACGTACCGCCAAGTTCAACGAACTCCTGCGCATAGAAAAGCGACTTTCTTAATGCTAAGATCCGAGCAAATAAACTAAAGTTATGAGGATGAAACCAAGACTGATAGATAAGTGGAAGGATAAATACGACAATATAACAAATAAGCTATACCAGTACCCTAATGGGGTGAGACTCTTGGTGGCAACGAACCCTCGTACGATAGAATTTGATTTCTCAGTAGTTGTTTCAGCTGGAAGCTACTATGAAAAACAATTAGGGGTTCCCCAAGGCACCGCACATTTCTTGGAGCATATGCTTTGCTCGCCGAATAACTTATGTAAAACAGATAGGGCTATAGAGGAATATACCCAGGGAAGCAAATCCAGAGCCAGCTTCTCTAAGAACGCAAGTACTTCGCACAAGTTTCTTTACTTCTATGCACATGGTCATGAGAATGCAGCAGGGCGGATGCTGAAGTTTACTTCTGCACGTATTCTCTACCCTCTAAAGAAATTCCCGGAGTACATCGAGCGAGAACGCAAGGTGATTATCAGTGAAATTCAGCGTATGCCTAAAGAAGATAGAGACAGTAACTTGCAATGGGATAAGCAGTTTTGGGGGGAGTTTGCACCTGAGTTCGCCTTGCGAAGGGTCGGTACTGTAGATTCAGTTAATGAAATCACAGTCGATAATCTGATGGACTACTATCACAAGTGTTTTGTAGGTAGTAATGTTGCTATTGCAGTCCAAACTTCGGGTAATCTATCGAAGGAACATTGGGGGCAAATAAATGATTTGGCTCATTCGATTTTATCGAATAAGCCTCAGCTGCGCAGGGAAATCAAGAGATTTACTCCTAAATTCAAAGCGAACTTTTTTGAAGACCCAGATAGGAGTGCGATTTTTGTTGGTATTAACTATTTCTATCACTTGCAGAAGAAGCTTGACTATCGACGAGATAGGCTATTTGTTCTATTGCGGAGTTTGATCTCAAATGTAGGATATGACTACCTTAGGCAAGAAAAGCATTTGGTCTATTCCGTGTCAGCGTTCAACAACATTGAATTATTTAACTGCAAGGACAGGGGATTAGCAATTGAAGTTGATAAAGGAAAGTTGCTAGAAGTGTTAGACGAGACTTATCACTTACTGTATACGAAACTAGGAGAGTTCCTAGATTCGGCCTCGGGTAAAAAATGGCTAAACGATCAGGTTAGTTCTTACATATTCAGAGGGAACGACTCCATAGATAATGACTACGCTGAATCTTTAGCAGTGGATGTGCTGGACGATATCATGGAATATAAGTTTGACTACGCTAAGTCCAAAAAAGAAATGTTGAAGATGGCCACTCGAGATGTCAAAGAGTTTATCAATGAATTCTTGAAGATTGAGCCAATATTCTGGTTCAATGGCCCACACAACAGAGAAGAGATAGAAGAAATCTTCAAGCAGTCCAAATTCTATAAACGCTTCGCGAAGTAGATTATTTCCTCACTTTATTCGACCAGCTTACGCGGGCGGATTTTTGGCCAAACATCATGCGGGTGGACGCTTCTACGAAAGGTAAGAAACTGTAAGTCATCAAGGTCACGATGTTGAGTGGCGCTTCCACTAGAAGTGTTCCATAGTAGCGCCACCAGGGCCAGGACGCTGGCTTGCCAGGGGCGATCAGGGCCTTGTAGATAGTTGTCGGGATGAGGAAGATTACTGCCAAGCCCATGATCGCCGAGATTGTATTCGGCAACGTATACCAGATTACTAACTCTTGAAGTTGAGGGTTCAACAATAAGATTATTGGAATCGAGAACGTGAGTAGATATGCCAGCACCTTCCAGAAAATAAACACCTCAAACAAATGCCAGATTTTCGAAATTCTTTGAAAGAAAGGTAAATCTGTCGCTTTCAGCAATCCCTTCATTCCAATTGGAAAAGTGATCACACCCCAACCCCAGCGCAGATATTGTTTGTATTGTTCGCGATGATTGCGCACATAGTTTGGATCATAGATAGCGTCTGCACTGAGTGGGACATAGAAAACTTCACATTCCCAATCTCCTTTGAAATAGAAGAATGGCCGCCAGTAGAAAGTCGTATCGTCAATTCCATAGGCTGGGTCCCAATAATCAACCTTTCGCAAAACATCAAGACTCAATGTATAACAAGAGAATGTCTCTCGTTTATGCTTTTCCACCACAGAAGAGGCCAACACTGGAATAGTTAGACTCGAAGCCAGAACACGAATCAAAATCGGGACATCCCAGTAATTATTGTTGAAGGTATAAAGAGCAGTCTGATAAAACTTCCGCTCGCGCTTTTCGCTGAGCAAGTACTGATATGTCGCTGCAGCCAAGAATTGTTTATGAAAGACCACATCTTCATCTGGTGAAGTCACCAAGAAGTCGTTGATATTTTCTCCGCGGCTTTCTAACAATTCGACAGCGCTTTTGGCGCCCCAGCGGCGGTTTGGCCCAGCACCAACTACTTCACCAGGCAAGCCGTCGGGGTGCACAAACATCATCAAACGGTCGCCCAGCATGCTGTATTCTTGTTTAATTTTCGCTTCAAGCTGTGTATAGAGCGCTGGGTCTTTGCTGACAGCGCGCCCTTCTGAGGAGATAGCCACATATATTAGTTCCAAAGGATAGTTTTGTGAGACCAAGGCGTCCAGGGTACTTTTTAGTACCTCGTATTTGGGAACAACTTGAGGGTAAACCAATAAGTGCTTGGGAAGAAATTGGTTTTTAGGTAACGTTTCCGGGTCTGGAAGCGGTGTTCCTTTGAGGTCTAGGGTTGCCTGCAGCCAGTTAACTTTGCTGGCGCGTCGCACACGCTCATAGCCGATGATCGTTCCGATTGTGTTGAGCGACGCGCGGTAGAACCAATAAATCGAAAGTATAGTCAGTAAATCTGCCATCACAAAGGGTAAGGCCTTGCCCAAGATAAATGGAGATACAATGATCAACCATATCAAAAAACCAGGAACGACTTCAAACAGTCGCTGGAAAGTATTGTCATATTTTTCAATAGTCTTGGCGATCATTGCGAGATTAGGGCAAGGTAGCGGGGAGTAATTTCCTCCCACGTAAATTTACGCGCTTGCTCGAGATTAGTAAATATCATTTGCTGGCGTAATTGGGAATCAGTGACCAATTTAGCGATTAAGGCGGCAAGCGCGTTGGTATCCTCGGTTGGGAAGATAAAGCCGGTTTCCCCTTCGGAGATAATTTCATTGGCCGCCTCATTACCCTCACTTGAAAGTAAGGCGTTCCCGGCGGCCATGGCTTCTAGTAACCCAATCCCAGTCGCCTCCCAATCGCTTGCCAGAATATGAATCTGGGATTCGTGCAGCTTTTTATCCTTTGTTTCGTTTGTAGGGCTTGTGATTACTTCAATATGTGTAGTCATGCCAAGTCGGGCGACCAGAGCCATTAGATCTGAAAAATATGCCTCTGGTCGCCCCATGATTACAAGTTTTGGGTTGAAGTCTTTGATTTGTTCATATGCTTTTGCAAAGGCGGCGATCACGCGGTGGTGCCCTTTATACTTCGCTAGCCTGCCTAATGAAGTGATCAAGACTTCCCCCGTATCGAACAGTTTTTGCCCTTTATCTAATATAGTCGCGACTGGTATACCGTTTGGAATATGTACGATTTGCTCTGGATTGAACCCATATTCTTTGGTGAGCCAAGTATGCTGATTTCTATTCACCGCAATCGCTTTGTGGAATAATCGAGGCCACACAAGGCGGAAATATGGCCATAGGGTGAATTTTGCGAAGAGGGCGAAGAAATATTTCCAGCCCTTATGAGTCTTGGGTGTAGAGATCAGTCTGCCGTGAGGGGTGACAATAAACTTCGTTTTGGGGCTAAAAATTTTTTTCCAAATCACACACCATTCTTGCCAGAGAATGCCGGGGCCGTTTTCGACATGTACGATATCAGCTTCTCGGCGGAGTAAACTCCAAAATAGGCTGGGGTAAAAACCAAGATTGAATTGCTGGTTCCAGGCATGGTGGCGAACGATGCGAATGCCTTCGTAAATTTCTTCACGTGCCAATCGTTCGCCTGCCTGCCCGATATCCGTTGTCAGGACTGTTACGGCATGGCCGGCGCGCGCGGCCGCGCGCGCCATTTGTTTGCAGTTTTCTTCAGCCCCCCCTTTGTAAGGGTGAAACCGACTGATTACAAATACGATCTTTTTGAAATTATTTTCCATGAATTATTTCTGTCACAAGTTCCCAACTGTGTTGAAAACAGTTATCCCATTCGTACAATTTTACTCTTTCTTGGCCTTTTTGGATAAGCTCCTGACGGAGTGTTTGGGAAGTGATGAGTTCTAAAACTTTGGCTGTGCTGCCCAAGATGTCCTCGGGGTCTACCAATACGGCGGCATCGCCAACGATCTCTGGGAAACAGCTGAGGTTGGCTACAACTGCTGGTACTTCAGCAGCCATGGCCTGCACTGGACCAAAGCCAAATCCCTCGTAGCTGGATAGGTTGATATATGCGGCTGCTTGGGAGAGTAAGATGGACATCTCAACGTCGGTGAGCTTGCCTGTGGGGATAATTTTCTCCAGCACGCCTAATTCTGCGGCCAGGTCTACCATGGTTTGGGCTCTTTCATTGGCGGCGCTGGATGTTTTGCTCTGCGGGTCGTATCTAAAATCGCCGCCAGTGACAATGAGTTTTAGCTCTGGGATATGGCTGGCCAGTTTGCTAAATATTTGCAATAACTTGAGCCAATTTTTGTTTTGTTCCAAACCTCCATCGTAGAAGAGGTAGGGGGCTATTTCGGCTTGGCCTGCGCGGATAATTGTTTGGATATCATACTTGTTTAGCAATTCTATGTGTTGTTTTGTATGGGTAGGTATTTCTTTGCGTTTAAACACATCGCTTATACCGAGATATGCTACTTTGACTTTGTGTGGATCGATGTCTCCGTAGTTGATCAGATCGTGACGGGAAAATTCTGAGCTGGTGAGTATAAGGCTTGCTTGTCTGACCTTGTTCCACATTGCTTTGTAGAATAACCCTTTTAGGTAATTGATTACCGGTCCTTTGCTGGAGAAGTTTCCTGTTACCAAGGGGATCGCGTCGTGCACTGTGACTATTGTGGGGCAGAGGTCACTAGGCACTCCGCGATCGAAATGTACTGCCCAGTAAGCATCGGGTTTTATTTCTTGGACAAGAGGTTTTATCCTACGTTTGTAGATCAGGAGGTTACTTGCCGGGCTGGAGAGTTTTGGTCTCCCCAACGAGTGAAAGTGCACCAGAGGTGCCACTTTCATTAAGCTGTCAGCCTCCAGCCCGCTATGCAATTGAGCTAGGTTCTCTTCGAGTTCGTTGAACCCAATCAGGTGCACTTCCCATTCTCCAAGTTGCTTACGGTAGATTTTTTGAATTATGCGGCCAAACATTTCTTTGCCATATCTACCAATGCCCCGGAAGGCATACTGGTCAAACAAAAAGGTGACATCGAGAACTAGCCGTTTCTTTTGTGTAAATTCGGTCTCCATATTGCTGCTGTTCGTGTAATCAATTATACTTCATATATAAGGGATTAACATAATTTTATGGCTGATAAATCTAGTAAATGGTTTGTGCCGGCGGCTGCCGGTACTGCTTTGGGGGTTGCTGCGGCACCGTATGTTGCTCCTACTGTGTTATCGGCTTTGCCAGCTGTCCCCCCAGTAATCGGGCTCGGAGCTGCTGGGATCGCAGGCTATCATTTGGCCAGAGGAGCGAACGCAGAACGTAAGGTTGTGAAAGAGGATCAAAATAGGATCGCAGGTGAAAAAGCAGCTAACGATTTCTATATGAGTAAATTATTAGCTGGCTCAGCGCTGCTTCAGGGTGTTGGGGGGACTCTTTTGAGGTGGTTGACGAAGGGATCAATGAAAGTTGCAGATAATGTGACACACCCGATGCTGGTTAAAGCGAGAAAAGGACTTTTGGATATTGATGCGAATTTAGAAATTGAGGGGGCTTTGGGCTTAAGGTGGTTTCCTGGGCAACCTTACGGACAAGTACAGATAGAAAGGCCTCCGTTCACAATGGATTTTTCTGTGTTTGAACCAAATCCGGATGCGATGGGAATTGAGCAGAATCAAGTCCGCATAGAGATCATCAGGGCAATTAATAACTCGCCTGATCCGATGGCTGAATTACTTAAGTTTGTTAAGCAATTTCTGGTAACAAATATCTTCCAGCAGACATTTGATGGTGACAATGACACTTTCAAGGTCTTTATGGATAGGGTAAATGATGCCAAAGAGGATAGCTATGAAAAGTCTGTCTTTAATGCTCTTGTGAGAAATGCTTTTGACAGATTCCAACAAATACTTCCAATCGGTGAGGGCCACAAACAAATTTTAGCTCCGGTCATTTACGGTGATCGACGCTTGCAACAAGCGGCTACTCGATTGAGGAAGGGGGCATCCGCTTCTGTGAATCGGTTCGTTGCAGGTGGAAGGGTTTATCCGGCTGAATTTTATGTTGCTGAGACATTTACATTCCCAGAATGCCGCTTAACATTTAATGGCTCTTGGCTGGATGCAGCTGGTAACCCTATTGATATTGCCGCTATGCGTGCACAGGTTGGTTTAAGTCCGGATGGCGGAGCACTTGATGCAACGGCCCCTGGACAGCTAGGGTTGGCTGAGTATTTTGTCCCCAATATTTCCTCTACTACTTTAGCTGAATTTATTGCCCAGAACCCGAGTATTCCTGCCCTATACGGAGGTGAATTAGTAGCAGAGCTTGAAGGTTTCTTATTCCAACTATTTGTACAAGAAGTTGATCCTACAGGTCTAAAGCTTTCACCTGATTCCACGAACCTGACTGTGAATATTAGTCAAGGAGGTGTAGCTGCAGATACTCAGTCTATTGTAAATGCTGAGAAGTCAAATGCAGAACTCAACATATTCCCTGCTGCAGAATACCTTCCTGTGGACTTAGCTCGAGGTGTAAATAAGCTGCTGGGACAAATGAAAGATGCAAAGGTTGCTGAGTCGGGGGATGTTTCAAACCCAGACACTGCTATCAAAGTCCTAGGAATTGAGTCTTGGGCCATGCGAGAGAACAATGCCGCTGAGCTCAACTTGGCAACCACTAGGCAGAAGGTGGAGGAAATGACAATAATGCTGCAGAGGCTTCGTGATGCAGTTACTGCGCTTGCTGCAGATGTGGAGAATAAAGCTTTGGCTGAAAAGGTGAGGGATAAACTGGAAGCTGTAGTCAGTAGGGCGATTGCCCTTCTTATTGAAGAAGTAACAAAGCCTCTATTTGCTGGAGATGCCGCTAGAGCTAAAGAGTTTAAGAATATTGTTACTCTTGTTTGGCAGAAAGGGAGGCCTGCTGCGGGTAAGGAGTGGCTGTTTAGTGGTCCTGTTGATCCGGCTGCACAACCTAGAATTGACTCTTACTGGCGTCAAATAAGGACCAACGCTCCCTTGGCTGAGCTCTTTGTCACCTTAACGGGTTTCGATGTTGCTGCTTTTGACGCAGCAACAGCAGCTGAGGCTTTGGCTCAAAATGTGCGTGAACTCCATGCTATTGATCTTGAGAGTATAGCAATAAATAATCCTCTTGCTCTTAGGTATGCCGTGCCGGCGAATAGAGCAGAGGTATTAACAATAGCTGCGAATGTTCCAGTTGAAAAAGCTGCCTGGACTGCAATGAACCCTCTCCCTGCTCCGTTTGATCCGACACACCCCGAAGCTGTAAGGCGATATGGAGTGATAGCTGCTTGGCGTGCGAGACTCAATACGGCGATTGATCTGGATGCAAATCTAGCTGCGGTTGTTCCTTTGAGGCAGAGATTAGGAGCGGTAAATACCGCGGGTATGAACCCAGCCCAATTGGCTAATCATGCTGCAGTGGTTACTAGGATAGATCGGCTGTTTACCTTTCTGGATGGAATTGAGCAGTTACTTAGGGATGCTACACTCGCTGTTGACACGAGCACCCCACCACCACCAGCAGCACTTCCTTTTGGACCATAGGATATGGGAATAAGCCGACCAAATCAACAACAATTGCCAAGCGAAGGAGTTATAAGTTCTATTCTTGATTCGTATTCGGGTAATATTGTAATTGAGGGCGTAGTATATGACGTATCTCTTTCAGATCTTGAAAAGCTTATTAAAGCGGCCGGAATGACTTATGATGCGAAGACTCCTAAAGTCACTCTAGTAAAGAATCTGATTAACTATTTATGGCAGCAGTTACCTGCTAAAGATGGAGAGGCTTTAGGTGAGGAGTTGTTCCATCTGATTAAGACAAACTTAAGTTCTCTGGAAGACAGTACGGTTCTGCAGCTTATTTACTCATTACTTAGAGTATACCTGCAGCCAGAAATTGATTCAAAGCCAGCAGAGCCTCCTGTAGAGAATAAGATTAGTCCTCCTAAATATAGTGATGAGCAGATAAGAATTTTCAGTAACATCATAGAAAAGATACACGAAGTTAGAAGTTTAATAGAGAATGTCAATACTATAATTAAACTCTGTGCAGAAAAAGATCCGAAAGTTTATGGTCCGATTGAGGCAAATGATGCAGTTGGTCTGCGGAAACTACTTACGTTGGATGAGTCAGTTCCTCCGTTTCGTGGTAGTGTTGCAAGGGTTGCGTCTCAAGAGATCGCTAGTGATAGGCTTTCTTTGGCAGAGGACGCAGACTATTTCAATATTGTAAGAAAGGATATTGAGTTAAGGATTGCTTTATTGAAGCAATTATTAGATCTCAACCTAGAAAAGATCATAATAATACCCGGCAATCAGCTGGGAATTGAAGGGCTTGATATTGCCGGTATAAAGAAAACGATTAAGTTATTGGAAGACCGGCTAG
>JAEUSD010000021.1 GCA_016788825.1 Candidatus Doudnabacteria bacterium
GATCTATGAACATCCGGAAAATAGGATACGGCCAATCTCAGATTGGACGTAATCTCACTTTGGACGCTAACAAATATATCTCATTCTAATATTCATAAACAAGTTTTGATCAACATACGAAAATTTTTTGAAAGTAGAAACTGAACTGACCCAAAGTGACTGCACCCGTGACCAATAACCACACGTAGTAACCCCTGGTAGCAAGGTTGGAGAGTAAATAAGTTAGCAACGAAGCAATAACGGCTTGAACTCGGAATACCTTCCGATAGTTATTATTTCTTTTGTGAAGTTCATCTTGTAAGCCACGTACCTTTCTAAGCAAGTAGGGGAAGAGAGAATAAACTTTCAGGTTTGTGAACACTCCTAGATCGTGAGTCAAAGAGATAAAGTAGTCTTTTTGTCTGCGTATAGGCGTCCATTCTTCAACCAACGCATAAAACTTGCCATTCTCTTTTATCACCCAGGATACAAATAAAAACTGCGTCACCAATATCACTCCTAGAATGCCAGGACTCTGTAAGAGCATTGCTACTCCAGCGTAGATAAGATTTGCCACACTGCGAAATAGAGTAGGGAGCCGTACTTCCACAGTATTTATAAACTTGTCTTTACTAAATAGTTCAATCATTTTGAACTTATCTTGAAACTCAGCAGACTCTACAAACGAAGCAGGCAGGCTTCCCAATTTGGCGATTACCAACTTGTCTATGTGATCAATTACACGCTGTTTGTGCACCTCTCCAAGGTAGAGTTGAGCCTGTCCCAAGAAGGTATTGATAACAGAACAGGCCACCAGCACTCCAAAAGAAACCAGTATGCGCTGTCCGGCACTTGTGTCATTCGCTGCTAACTTAGTACCAGCATCTATTATCTGAGAGAAAGCGAAGATACTAGTGATCCCCACGGCGGCTTCTACCGAAGCCGCCACAGCAATTCCCAAGAAATAAACTCGGCTAGCCTGCCAAGTAACTTTTAAATTACGCCAAAACATTCTTCCAAAAGTCATCTCCGATTTTACCACCCCCAATGCTAGAATCTGACATGTCAGACCATCTACCTTTTGAGGCGAGGTGTCCTAAACAACACTGTCAGGTATAATACTTCCACTAGCAAACTACCTATGAACGTCACTCTTTTTTGTGCTATCTCCGCCGACGGCTTTATCGCCACTTCAGAACGCAACTCTGAATGGATCTCTATGGAAGTTGACGCCCCCATCTGGGAAGCTGAAATAAAGAAGCGTGGCTGTATCATCGTAGGAAGTAAAGCATTCTATCAATATCTAGACGACGTCTATCCCTTCCCGGAGGTGCAAAATATTGTGATTACATCCCAGACAGATCGTGAAAACAAGTGGGATAACGTAACCTTCGTAGAACCAGATGCCTCAAAAGCACTGTCTGTCGCCGAAAGTCTAGGCTTTCCCGAAGTGTTGCTCGTGGGAGGAGCAAAAACCAACGGACTTTTCTTAAAATCAGGTAAGGTCAACGGAATCATTCTAGACATCCATCCGCTACTATTAGGTTCAGGGATCAAGGTGTTTGAAGACACAGATTCACGCATGATCAACTTGCAGAAACTATCATCTCAGGAACTCTCTGAAGGGCACACATTACTTCATTACAAAGTTGTATAATTCCCTAATTACTACTCACTTATGCAAAAACTCGCAATCTTCGATGTAGATGGAACGTTATTTGAAGGGAACTTAGGTATAGAGTTTCTTAAGAACCTGTTAGGTCAAAAGCTTTTCCCCGAAGAGATTGGAAAGGCGATCTTAGATTGGTATACAAAATATAAAAGCGGTGAGGTTGAGAAAGCAATTGTTGTAGATGAAATATATAAACTCTACTCCCAAGGAATGAAAGGAATGACTGTAGAAGTTGCCACCAAGGTGGCACGGGAGACTTTTGGAAACGTAACCGCGAGCATCTACCCATTTGCAAAAGAACTAACAGAGAAGTTAGGCCAGCAAGAATACATGTTGATTCTACTTTCTGGAAGTCCAATAGAAATGGTAACTGAATTGGCCGGCTTCTTAAAAATCCCTTCATTACAGATTTCAGCAGGAACACTTGAAGTTCAAAATGGCGTCTACACCGGAAAAATTATTTCTTACCCAGGTAGCGCTGAGCAAAAAGAAGTTGAAATTACTAAATTAATAGAAAGACTCGGAATTGAAGTTGACTGGTCACGGTCCTTAGCAATGGGTGACAATGAAAGGGACCAAAACATTCTTCAGAAAGTTGGCGCAGCAATCGCATTTGAACCAAATGATGTATTGAAGAAACTTGCAGAGGTATCCGGCTGGAAAACCGCAAGTCGTGAAAATATTCTTCAACTACTGTTAGAAGCTGACAATTGAATCCTCTTTTCCAAAATTTGTTGGCTTACCCCTAAACCTCCACCACCTGCCCCTCGCTAATCGTAATTGTCCTGTCCATCCCGATGCTCTCAACGAAGTAACGGTCATGAGAGATGAGAAGCATCGCACCTTGGTAGTTGCGAAAAGCTTCCTCGATAATCTCTTTGGAGCGAATGTCGAGATGGTTCGTGGGCTCGTCGAGGATGAGGAAATCTAGCTCTTGCTGAGCGAATACAGCGAATGAGAGACGAGCCCGTTGACCTGGGCTCAGGCTGCCAATCTTCATTTGAACCAGTTCTTTGGGAAACAGGAACTTGCTCAATATGCCAAACGACTGTGAGAAACTGATATTTGTCGCTCGCATAAAGTACTCCTGTAGCTGCTCATCAGGATTCAAGTGTGACTGATTTTGGGAGAAATAACCCCAGCGCAAGTTGTCACCAATCTTTACCTCACCTTTGTGAGGGTAGTATTCCCCCACGATCAACTTGATGAGTGTCGATTTACCAATCCCATTGGCGCCAAAAAACCAGATCTTTTCCCTTCCAAATACCTCGAGATCAGCATCTTTGAGTATTTCTCTGCCGTTATCATACTTGAATGCCAAGTCTTCGATCTTGAGAATCTGCTTGCTAAGGGGAACCTCACCTTTTAGATTTAGCCCTTTTATCTTCTGTTCTTTGTAGGCATCTCTTTCCACACTTGTCACCTCCCGTTCTAACCTATGCCTTGCATTTTGCAATTGAGCTGCTTGCTTCTTTCCGGACGAAAACTTTTGGATCAAGACGATTCTTTCTTCCAGCTTCTTTCGTCTACGTTCCTGCATCTCGTACTCGATAGCTCTCTTTTCTACAAACTTAGCCTTATACTCCAGGTATTTGTCGTAGTTTCCTGGGAATTCATACAGTCTTTGTTCATCAATCTCAAACACTTTGTTGATTACATTGTTTAAGAACGCCCTATCATGGGAAATAATTATGCACGCGCCTTCGAATTTCTGAATGAACTGCTCAACCCACAGAATGCCTGGAAGGTCGAGATAGTTGGTTGGTTCGTCCAGTAACAAAACAGTTGGATTGTCTATGAGTAACTTGGTAAGGTACAGCTTCATCTGCTGCCCGTAACTCAATGTCTTGATTTCCTGATAAATATCGATATCATCTAGTCCCAATTTGTGTAGGATCTTGGTAACTTTGTACATTTCATTGTGTGGGTCAGTTACGAGGGTTTCAAGGAACTCACCTACTAGCTGATCTGGTAATTCAAATTCTTGAGGGAGGTATGCGATACGCTCATTCCCGATATCTATTTTCCCACTATCTGGTTGCTCATCACCTACTATGATTTTGAGTAGGGTGCTTTTGCCAGTACCGTTTAGCCCGAGTAATCCGACTTTGTCGTGATTCGTGAGCTTGAATGAAAGGTCGTCGAATAGTAGTTGGCGATATTTGATTCTTATTTTGTTTGCGGTGATCATTGGATGAGATTATATTCTGTTCTCATAAAATCTCAAAATTTGTATTGCAATACAATGTGCAAATAAAATTTTCTTGCTAGACTTTTACAGAAGTAAAAAATCATGTCACTTACACAAGAAGATCTAAAAAATATTGGTCAATTGATGCAACTGATGAAAGAGGAGATCAGGGAAGAGATTGCCGCGAACAACGTCGAGCTTAAAAAATATATAGGCGAGAGATTCGCAGAGAATAATACTGAGCTTAAGCAACATGTTAGCGAAAGGTTCGAGGCAAATAATGCTGAGCTCAAACAACATATTAGCGGGAGGTTCGCTACGAATAATATTGAGCTTAAGGAACATGTTCGTGAAAGCATTGCCGCAAACAACGCCGAGCTTAAGAAGCACGTTAGCGAGAGCATCGCGGCAAATAACGGCGTGCTTAAAAAACACGTTAGCGAGAGCATCGCGGCAAATAACGGCGTGCTTAAGAAACATGTTAGCGAAAGCATTGCGGCAAATAACGGAGATCTTTTCACTATGTTCACAAATGTACTGAAAGAGTATCCCACTCGCGACGAAATGAAGGCAGAGTTTGATAAGTGCGCTAAGAAAGAAGATCTATGGGAACTTAAAGATGAGGTTGGGAAACTAAGGCAAGACCTCAACACCTTTATAACGTTCTCCGAAGGTTTCCAGCGTAGGACAGATTAAGACATGCTCGTCGTCAAAGGGAAGTTGGGGATAATTTAATTCTTCGACAACATACTTGGTCTTAGCCTTCTAAACCCTTCTTCGTATTTATCTCAGCTAAGACTTCATCAATCATCTCATCTGAACAGCTAGTAGCTAAAAGCCCATCAAACAATGACTTTAGCATCTCTCTAGCACTCAAAATCCCAGTACTTCTTAGTACAGACGAATCTAGGCTTTCTAGAACCTTATCAAGCCACTCATTTACGAAATTAGGATCAGCCATCTGCTTCATGACCGCTATATGGTATCCAATACCTTGATGAAACCTTATTGGCTTTTCACGAGCAAAAGCAGCGGAAAAGTACTCAGCCTCGAGAGCACTCTGCTCAGCAATTAGCTCTGGACGCTGCGCGCACCACTCATTGACAAAGACGCTGTAATCGTAAGGGCTATTATAGAATGCTAATACAATCTCAAGAGTATCAATTCTGCCTGCTTTCCACAACATGTAAGCAAATACATCTGCAATCCGATGAATTGCGTCAGGAGTATAATTTAAGTCATAAACTGCATCCCCAAAACCTACACGTGCAGCATCATTGGTTTGCTTCCTCAAGAGATCAAAAAGGTGGAAATTTGCAGCCAAATTCCACCCAAGTGCCTCCCTAAAGTCTTCGGCCGTGAGCTCATCAAGCTCAGCAATTTGAACAGGAGATTTGTCATTCTGTACTTCTAGCCACTTACTGAGAATTACCAATATCTTAGTTGCCCTATCTCTTAAGCTTTCATATGGGTTAGTAAGAGCGGAGTCAGTATTATTATAAACCTCAACACCGTACAGTAATGCAGCAATTTTCTCTAGCTGTTTGAGAGCATACATGACAATGTAGTCATTGCTGTACCCCACTATAAAATTTTGCAACGATGGGGCTTCATAATCACTAAGTATATATGGCAGGAAGCGGTAGATAATGCCATATAGTTTCTCTGATATGGGGACCTCAAGAGACTGAGAAGCCTGAATAAGATCCCTAATTGCATCAATTGCAGCTAAACGCCTCTGTTTGAGATCATTTGGGATTGTATCGGGCTTATTTGGAAATTGAAAATGTGTACCCATCTATCCCCATTATAGCATGCCTAGCTCTTCATCTTCCCCTGCGCGTTGATCAAGCCGAGGGCGCTGTCGAAGTCGACGGGTTTTTCGATCGTGCCACCGCTGATGAAGAAGATTTGGTCGGCGCGTTCGATCGTATTTAGCCTGTGGGCGATGATCACCATCGTGGTTTCTTCCGGAAGTTTATTCAAGATGTCTTCAAGTAGCTGCTCAGTCACAGTATCGATGTTAGCGGTAGCTTCATCAAGGATCAATAATTTAGGCTGTCTTAAGAGTACGCGTACGAAGCTAATCAGCTGTCGCTGTCCCAAACTAATGTTCTCGGCTCCTGGCTTGATTACGGTTTGGAGACCGTCGCCGAAGCGCTCGATCAGCTGCTCAAGGCCAAGCTCTTTGAGCTTGGCCGCCAATTGGTCGTCGGTGTACTCAGCAATCTTCGTATTTCCATATTTCACATTCTCTGCAATAGTTCCGCTAAACAAGAAAGGCTCTTGCAAGATAAAGCCGATTTCTTCCGAAAGCTCTTCTGGACTATATGAACGAATGTCTTTGCCCTTGTAGAACACTTGCCCTTCGGTTGCATCATACAAACGCACCATCAAACTTGCGGTTGTACTCTTACCGCCCCCAGTTGGACCAACCAAAGCATAAGTCTTACCCGCTTGTAGTTCGATGTTTATACGGTTAAGAATCATGTTTTCTTTATCATAACCGAAGCTAACATTGTCAAACTTCATGATATCGCCACTTTCATCCTTTTCTTTAATATCCAACTGTACCAGATTGGTCTTGAGGCGGAGCAATGTGAAGATACGACTCCAACTGGCGATAGCCACCTGCATCTGAGTGAACAGCTCCGCCATCTCCTTGAGGGGTCCAAAGAATGTGTTGGAGTAGAGGATAAACGCGAGCAACGTTCCAAATTCTGGCATTTGCCCCGCATACACCTTATCCAAGATCAGAATGTGAATTCCCCCGATCAAGATCAACGCACTCGCAAGATTGGCAGCATAATTATAGATCGGCGCTAAGGAACTGTTAGCGATACCTGCCGCAGTGGCAGCGCCGCGATTGTTCTCGTTCACCGATTTAAATGAATCACGGAAGTAGTCACGACGGTTGAAAACTACAGTAACCTTGAAATTGCTCAGGCTCTCCTGGATTGAACCCGCCAATTCACCCAATCTCTGCAAACTCATATCGTTACGTGACTTGATCCAACCAGCGAGGGCAGCCGTTACCAACAACATTAACCCCAAAGTAGCTATCGCAATCAACCCCAAAGTCTGGTTTAGGATTATCATTACAACCCCAATACCAAAAATAACCAAAATATCTCCCGTGAAGCGGAGGAGTGTCTCAGAGAACGCTTGGTTCATCTTATCAGTGTCGTTGTTAATACGAGAGATCAAGTCTCCAGACTTATTCTGGTTAAAAAACGCCAATGGTAAGGATTGCAGTTTCTGAAATACCGCATTGCGGATATTGAACAGAATCTTTTGACCAACTTGTCCCATCACGCGGATCTGAAAATAGCTAGCCAAGGAACCAATTGCGTACACCACAGCCAAGATAATCAGAAATTTAATCAGATTGTCGCGATCACCGACGGGAATGTATTTGTTTGTCACATCTCCGATCAGAAAGGGCGCAATAATCGTGCTTGCAGAGGTGATCGCGAGGAAAATAAACGCCACAAAGATCTTCCAGTACGAACCCTGGATATACCTGAGTAGCTCGCGAATAGCCGGGACAAAACTGACTTTTGGTTGTTTTTGTTCGTCGTTGCTTAATTCGTAGTTCATATTAGTCTTCTGTTCTCTGCTGTGAATTGTAAATTTGTTGATACTCCAATGATGATTTCAAAAGCTCTTCGTGTTTGCCTGTGGCGATCAGTTCACCTTCCATTACCAAGACAATATCGTCAAACTCTTCAATCGATTTAATCTTCTGAGTGATCGCCACCACAGTGATCTCTGGGTAATTCTGCTTCAAGTTGGCAAATATCTTCCGCTCTGTGTTGATGTCTACGCGCGCGGTGAAGTCATCAAGCAAAAGAATTTTTGGATTCAGCGCCAGCGCGCGCGCCAGAGTCAACCTTTGTTTCTGTCCTCCGGACAGACTTGAACCACGCTCCGAAATCTTGGTATCTAGCCCTTCCGGCAATGTATCTACAAAGTCTTTCAACTCTGCAGTTTCAATTGCTTTCCAAATAGTTTCATCAGACATTTCTTCATTTCTAAACGCAATATTTTCTCTCAAAGTAGTGTTGAAAATGATACTATCCTGAAAAACCATTCCCATCTGAGAATACAAATTATCCCTGTCGTAATCATTGATAGGTTTGCCATCAACTAAGATCTCTCCTTCGTTAGGCTGGATCAAACCGGTGATCAAATAAAAAATTTGAGTCTTACCAGCCGCCGTCGGTCCAATTATCCCTACGCGAGACTTTGGCTTCACAGTAAAGTTGATATCTCCCAAGATACGCTTATTCTCAAGATCCAAAGTCACTTTCCTCAACTCAATACTACCTTCAATTTCTTTCTTTAAATTACCACCTTCTTTTGGCTCCTCAGAATCAATCACTTCCTTCAACCTAGTGTAAGTGGCGAAAGCTCTTCCAATTCCGCTAGCCAAGAACCCCAACATTACAATTGGGAAAATGAAGATAAAGATGTATGAGAAGAAAGCAGAGAAGTCTCCAGCAGACAACGTGCCGTCAATTACTTGGATTCCACCATAGCCCATCACAATCAAGAAACTGACGTTTACGACTACGTTAATAATTGGAATGATCGCGGCGAAGCCGTTTACAATTTTTGTACCCACACCGCGAGCTTCTTCATTGGCCACCAAGAACTTGTCAGTCTCAAATCTACGCGCATTGAGTACACGCACAAGCGCACTACCTACAATACTCTCGTTAATCACACGATTTAATTTATCAATAACTTCTTGTCCTTGGACAAAATACTTCTCAATCTTGCTAAAAATCACTCCGAAAGAAACTCCTAAGATAGGAATCGTCAGCAACACAGGGATCGCCAACCGCCAATTAATAGATAGTAACAAAATAATGCTTCCAATCAACTGGACTACAGCTGCAAAGGCAAATACGATTCTTTGGTTGATAAACTGTTTAACGGCATCAACATCCGCAGTCAGGTTGGTCAGAAGCTTCGAAGCCGTCACCTGATTTACATAGGTGAATGACTGTCTAGAAATCTTCTCAATCAGCTGACGGCGCAGCTCGGCGGCAATCTTTTCAGATGTAATGCTGCTGAGCACATTCTGCACCATCGTAAACAGCAAGATTGCCGTGGTTACAACCCCAAATAGCATCAATGCCTCATCCTTGTTGTAGGTAAGGTTTTGGAGAGAATCAATCACACGAGCGTTGATCCTAGGTAGAATCAATGTCAACAAGTTCACGATCAACGACAGGAAGATAACGCCAAATATCAGCGCTTTATAATTTTTCAAAAAGGAAATCAGAGACTCCTGTTTTTTTGTAGTTTCGGGTGTTTTTTGGTCCAAAGCCTACAATAATAGCACTTAACGAAGAAGAGTGCCAACCCCCTATCTACTTACCGGAGTTGCAGTTGTGATATTGAAGTTCACAGTATTGTTCCCCGGAACAATGTCTTCTATTGTATGCGATACAATGCGACTTGAAGCGCTTATCAAGAATGGAGCTCGGTAACCAGCCCTCAAATTAGCCCCAAAAGTGAACTGATGCTCCACACGTTCTCCAGGCTTAAGGTTCTTATAAGTACAAGTCACCTTACCTTTAGCTATATTCGCATAACTGCATTTATCTGAGCCGGAAGGTGGGCGGAGTATCCGTGAATAGAATGGATTGAGTATAGCCCCTCCTTTGTTCACAAGAGATGTCTCAATCACTACTTGGGAAGTGAATACATCGTCAGGACTGGTAATCACAAAGTTCACATCTACCTGATAGTTCCTGGCGTCAAAGTTTATTGCAGACCCACTAGCTTTAAAGTAGAGATCACCCTGAGGCAAATAATCCGAATAGCTATTTCCCCTGGAGTAATTCACCTCAGGCATTCTCACAGGATGGTTCTGCCTAAAATTACCAAATTGTAGTTCAACAGGAGTAAGGTATAACTCTTGAACCCCTTCACCTGACTGTCCAAAGTACGTGTACCACTGCATAAGAATTTCCAGTTTTCCGTCACCGTTTGTATCCAGCACGCTAAAGTCGGCTATAGATACTGAATCGTCGTATAGGTAAGCATATTCACTGTCTTCATAATCATACATTAGTTTAGGTTCTGCTATAAAGTTCCCTGTGTTATCGTATAGATATAGCTTTCCCGCAGAGTCGAAATCCATTATTTCTAAGGACTTATCCCCATCAATATCTACTAACGCGAGCCTTCCAACTGCACGGCGAGGAGTGACTGTCGGAGCAGATGTATCCCAAATAACCGAGCCGTCAAGCTTATAGGCCAATATACGATTATATTCAAAGCGGGAAAACCTGCTAACAATATCTAGAAGTCCGTCATTATTTATATCCCCGATCGCGATAGTTGACCCAGGCTGTGGCCATCCAGGTAGTAGTTTCCCTGTAGAGTCCAACGCAAAGATTTTGAACTGTTCTGTGGGATTGGCCGGCGAGCACGTAAGACAAAACTTGCTACCCATTGAGAATAGAAGCTCTTCCTGCCCGTCACGGTCCATATCTGCCACGCCGAATCCAGGCAAGAGAGAAGAATTGTAAATATTTTCTACACCTAAATCGCCGCGCAGGTCTCTCAATAGTTCGTACTTAACTCGCAGCTTCTCCAACGAAGCGGACGTTGCCACTGCAGTACTAACTGCAGCTCCAGAGAGAGTATATAGCTTCTTTCCAGGCTTAAGATCCGACCTTTTACCACATACAAACTCTACCCCCTGTCCATAGTTGTCTGTTGCGGAACTCAAATGAGGTACAAAGTAAGTTTTTTGGACAGTCCCCGACCAGATCTGGGCAATATAAAATGCTTCACTATAACTATCTCCAACCACTTCATCTATCCCATCCCCAGAAATGTCACAAGACATCATTCTCCCCTGACGTAGATACTCACTACTAGAGGTAAGTGTCATCTTTTTGGATATCGTTCCATTAGCTTCTACTATCCATACCTCGCGGCCATAATCTAAGAAAGCAATATCCAAGAATAGCTCTGCAGCCGGGTCTGCATCGAAATTACCCACAACATGGGAAGAACTGTAAAGGCTAGTCCCCGCCTTTGATATCTGCAATGGCCAGCCAGCTTTATCTTTATTATCGTACCCCACTAAATGGAGTGTTTCATCTAACATATATAGTATCTCATCTCTTCCATCACTATCAGAATCCCATGCTGAGTAAGCAAAAGCGTTAGGTACAGGCCAATTAGGTGCCGCCATGTTCACCCTCACTCTAAATTGCTTCTCTCCCAACACATCTTGCTCTGAATTTACAACTTGGATCTTATAAGTAAACGAGTCTCTCTGCCCACAAGATTCCTCTAGCTTAATCACACCTACGTTGGGAAGCTCTTTTATATCCCAGTCCATCATGTTTGGCAAAGGGATTTCTATCTGATTGGCCAGACATGCACTATCCCCTGTAACTATTGCCTTCACTCCATCTAAAACTCCGTAGTGATTTTTTAATTTTATGTACAACGAATACTCTTGGTTTAAATTCAGGTTGAAAACGCGCCCAGACTGGCCAAAGGTTACATAAGCATCCAACAACTCAACACTATTTGTATCATGCTTTACTTCTTTTAGTAGTGCACTAGCTAAATTCAACTTACCCACGCCTATAAATTGATCCGAAGTTACTGGATCCGTAGATTGCAACAATATTCCAAAAATCTGGCTTGGCGTAAGGTCTGGGTATTTGGCCAAAATCATAGCCCCAGCGCCAGTAGCATGGGGGGCTGCCATCGATGTTCCTACTGCGTGTGAGTAGTTGCCTCCGGAGATCTCTTGTGTGCACACAGGCAAAGAGCTCGATACTTTACCTGTCAGATAAGTGGATAAAACCTCAGAACCACAATCTGCAAAAGTCTCTGGTGGATAGGGATTAGGATATTCACCTCCTGGGGCGGCAAGATCAATATCGTAACCATATGTAGAGAAGGAAGACCTCATCCCATTCGTCGAGCTAGCAGCAACTGAGAATGAGTAATCCGTCGCAGCAGGGTAGTTCCGCAAACCAGAACCAGAATTACCCGCACTAGAGAAAACCATTATCCCTTTGTCATAGGCTTCTTTAATTATTTCTGCCAAGGCCCTTGAACTGCCAGGACTTCCCCAACTATTATTCACAACCTTCACATTATTATCTATCACGTACCTTAGAGCCTTTATAGCATTTACGCTTGAGCCAGCACCTGTGGCATTTAGAAATTTTAGAGGCATTATTTTGCATTTACTACATACGCCTGCAACACCTATCCCATTGTTTACCTCAGCAGCTATCGTTCCAGCGACGTGAGTTCCGTGCCCTTGGTCATCCATAGGATCATCATCGTTGTTAACGAAATCCTTTCCTACAACTTTCCCCGTCGCATCACGCAATACTATATTTGCTAGATCTGGGTGGGTGTAATCTACACCAGTGTCAATAACCGCTACTATGACCTCATTTGAAACATCGGCCACTAAATCATAAGCAGTTGTCCCATCAATATCTCCTTCTGGATTACTCTCGCTGGAAATCCCCCATAAACTGGAGAATAATGGATCGTTCGGGACCAGGTCTGCCTTGTAAATATAGTTTGGCTCAGCATAGACCACGAGAGGATTTGAGCTTATCGCCTCAATTATCTGACGGGTGGCAAGCATTCCAGGAGTTTCCTTCTCGGCATTAATAGCAGCGCTCTGAGTAACTGTGGCCGCTAGGGAGGACGACTGCACAAGCACGAAATTCCCAACAATAGGAGTAGTTACCACATCTGTTACCCCTGATAACAAGGAGCCGAGACTAGAGTTAAAATTGGTCAACCTAGAGCCTTGGATATCCGACAGGTCCCTCAATTTAACTATGTACTCTCCCGGTATAAATTCTTCTACCTTGTATTCTTCTGCAACCGATACAGAATTTTCACTCACATCAGCATAAGGTAAGTAGGCAACCGCAAGCACGACCACAAAGACAACAGGCAAAATAAAAAAAGACTGCCTACTAAACTTAAGATGAGCGATTTTAGTCATAGGTTATTGCTAATTGGAACAATATATCAGCGCTTTTTGAGTATTGCAAGAAATAGAGATTTCATTGGCATCGCCCAAAAAATGTTCTAATATGCGCTGTATAAGTGGTTATATATGTTCAGAAAATTTAGTGTATTAATAGGATTATGTGCGGCGATTGCGGGAGGGTACGTTGTTTTTAGCTCCGCAGATACCGACAGTCCCGCAATCGCCGCCGCCCAAACAGCAAATACCGATTGGCCCCAGTTCCAACATGATGCGCAAAACAGCGGATATCAGCCAAACATGGATATCCCCACAAACAAGCACCGGAGCACTGGTGGCTATGGTAACCCAACCTGGCAGTACACATTCTCAGAGAAATCTCAAAGCCAACCCGTAGTTGTAGGAGGTATTGTGGCCGTGGGCACTGTGACAGGTAAGGTATACGCATTTAGGCTAAGTGACGGGAATATTAACTGGACTGCAGATGCCGGCAATAGCGTCCCCGGGACACTGGCGATCACTGACAATAAAGTAATCGCCGCGACTTTCGATGGCAAAGTGATCGCCTTCAACATTACCAATGGAGCAGTGGTCTGGACTTCAGCTCAAGCCAAAGGTCCGTTTTCCGGATCTCCCAAAGTCGCCAACGGACTGATATACCTCGGATCAGAAGATGGCGTATTTCATGCGATCCGAGTGTCTGACGGGACCACTGCGTGGACCTTCACTGTCGGCAGCGGTACAGACAGCGGATCAGAGCCAACACCTATCTACACAACCGCTGCCGTCTTAGGGAATAAAGTCTTCTTTGGAGCCGAGAACATGCAAGTCTATGCACTGGATGCAGGTACGGGCAACCTGTTGTGGAAACGCAAAGTCTACGGACAATCGTTCAATCACAATTCACTCGTTACATCTAGCCAAAATGGCGGAGTGGTGATCGCACGTACCCAACCGATATACAATTTTCACGCTCAGCTGAGTTCAGATGATGACTTTATAAAGAATGCCACCGGCAAGACTTGGCAAGGTAACCCGTTGGGGAACTTTGCTGAATGGGTTGTCGAGCAAAAGGCGATTAGCCAAAGGTTAGCCTCAAACCCCCACAGACGATCCAGCTGGGAGTTGGATGTGAATACGGGCAACGATAAGTTTAGCCAGCCACTCCCAATTATTTATACCTATGCCCATGGAGATGTGCCGGATTCACCCATTGTAGACGATGTAAACAATCGTGCCTGGGTGTTTGGCCGCAGCATTTATGCTCGGTTTGATAGCGGGAGTACAGTGCGCCAGTATGCTGATCCGCTCAAGATTAATCTTAGTTTCAATCCTAATGTGTATACGAATAGTAGTCTGGGAGAAGCAGCCCTTGGTTTTAATTACTTCCCTTGTGCAGGAACTCGGGATTGTCAGATAGAGTATGAAGAATTTCACAAAGTAGGGGACGAGGCATCTACCCTCAGCGCAGCTAGAAATGCCTTACTCGTCTCCACTTGGGTTGCTTACGGAGGACTGGACTTAAGCACTGGGGCGAGCTTCAGTATCCGCTACTATGGCTCGGACGACACTACCGAAGCACTCCCCAGAGGAGAGGCAACTGCTGTGATTGCAAATGGTTTCGTAATTACTCGAGACACTGTGGGTATCAAAGCTTACAAAGTGAACTAATATGTACAAACGCTTTCTGGTCTTATTCTTAGCAATTGGGTTGATAGTTCTGCCCCAAACTTCGGTCGTAACAGCTCTCAACCAGACAGAAACTCAGAAGTATATTCTGGAAAAGCTGGCAGTTAATTCTTCCGATACGGCCAGAGTGATCGATCTCAAGGCTAAGCTAGAATTCGAAGTCAATAGAATGATCAATAAAGGGCACCTTAAGCCCGCCTATTTCCAAATAGGGATTATGGGGAGCTATATCTTGTGGGGGTATCCCGGCGAACAAGCATATATTTTGTCTCTCACTTTGCCTTACTTGTCAGCTGCCACTCAGACGAAACTCAAAACCTTCTTGGCCCAAGAGGTAAGAAATTTAGACCCTACAAGCCGTGGCTTTGAGCATTGCTCAGATGGCTGGGGAAACTGTGAGTTAACAGGCAATCGCCGAGAATTCTTCAAGATCCCAACTTCACCAGATCCAGACCCGATCACCGCCAACATTTACCCAGCTCCAAGCGTCCCAGCCGAAAGTTTGTACATGATGTGGGCGTATGCGCAGAACACGGGTGACTGGGCCTTCATCTCCAGTAGCACACCTCCTCAGGGTACACGCTGGAATAATATCAAGAATATTTTTGGGCGTATCCCAGCATCTCCAACCAGGTATGGTGAAATTACAGGAGCCATCGGATACATGCGACTATTGGAACATTACAACATGCAAAACGATCCCAGTTACGCACAAGCCCAGAATATAGTAGTAGCCGGAATGAATGCTGGGCTGAACTTTAGAACATTCACCGATACTTCGTACCAAAACTTCGTTAACCTAACCTTCAATCACGATTGGGCATTTACGCCCTTCCATTTCTTGCGCAGTTCAAATGCAGTCGGCGCACAGTTTGCTCCGGAGATTGGACGCTATCTCAGAGATAACGCATTGGTAAGTGTGCAAAACGTAGTCAGCTTCAACCCGTTGCAGGGAAATTCTGGGCAGCAGCCAGCCATCCAATCTCATTGGCCGACTTGGTACCAGACACGGGGGATTTATCCACGCATTCGTCCCTGGGTCGGCCATTATGGCGAAAACCACATTGCTACACCAGATACTCCTTGGGCACTATTTATGATCGAGGCCTACGTATTTGAACAGAGCGGCGACGGTTTGTACCGTCGCCTCAGTGCCCCTGCCGCAATTGGTGACCTTTACCATATTCACAAAATCGTAGCTACAATCGAAGCCTATGGTCAAAAGTGCTGGCAAAATATCAAAACTGGGGCATTGAATTGCACCGGCCAGGCGCCCGTTGATAAATGCCCCAATGATATTAACAGCGACGGGTTACGAGATCTCGGAGACTATAATGTGTGGACAAATAACGTGTTCTCAACTTCACCTAACCATCCAAGAGTGGATATCAACAAGGATGGTTTAGTAGATCTTGCAGACTATAACCTGCTTGCACAAGACTTCCTAGAAGTTTGCCCTAATTGAGGCCTCAATAAGTTAGAAGTTACTTCAATTTCTTCTTCTTGGGAGGTTTGTCGACCCGCAGAATGTCACTCAACATCATATCCATCGGAGCGCCGTACACACGCATCAACTCCGCCAGCTCAACCACATCCAAACGGCGCTCACCACTTTCTACCTTAGACAAGAACGATTGGTTGCGGCCAAGTTTCTTGGCCGCTTCCCCCTGAGTCATGCCCGCGCTCGCGCGGGCGGACTTTATCTTTGCCAACAACATCTTGTATTCGTAGCTAAAAGTAGACTTTGACATAGTTTTGATCTTGCTATACCATATATGCGGAATCCGAATATTCCAAAAACGAATAATTATTATGTTCAAAGAATGGGACAGAACCCACGCACATACACGATCAGCAGCTTTGATGTCAACCGTTACCAAGAGGGCACAACTGGCAGGATTCATGAAATCTGGTGGCAAATACTTCAAGACCTGCCGCCTCATTTATTCAAAGAGGCGATTCACAAAGGGTTCACAATAGCTGAAGTAAAACACCCCCAGCAGAATAATGAGCTCCAGTTTGAGTTGATAGTTCCTAATGCCACACCAGAACTTATGCGAGCAATGACCGATCTAAATATTAGGCTGGTGTATACGGAGCAGATATAGCGAGTATATCATAGAAGTTTAATTGCGCTAACTTTTGATTCTGGTAGTATGAAGAATGCACAAATTCAATCTGTCCAATATACTAATTATCTTGTTGTGTTTAGTTGCCGCAGCCGCAGCATTATTCTTGGGGTACCAGCTTTACAATAGTCTTACATTTCCTACCACACCAGTAATCCAGACTTCTAGCAGTACCACCTCAAGTAGGCAGATATCGGCAGTGGAACCCGTATACACCACTCAGACAATCATTTCTGGGCTATCAAATCCCTGGGACATGAGTTTCATAACTGACAGTATCTTTGTATATACGCAACGTGGCGGCGAAGTGCGACTGCATGATCTTGCTTCTGGGGAGGATTGGTTGCTAGTGCGCCCAGAGGACGTGTATGTGAGAGGGGAGGGCGGTATGCTGGGCGCACTGGTTGACGTAGATTTTTCTGAAAACCAGTACATTTATACCTGCATGAACGTCACTGGCCCAAGTGTAAAAGTGATTAGGTGGCAACTTACAACTGACTTAAAGAGAATAGCTGAGCGAAAGGATATCATCACTGGTTTACCATCCAATGCTTCTGGGAGACATTCAGGTTGCCGAATGGACATGAACCAGACTGGGCATTTGTGGGTGGGAACTGGAGATACGGCAATCGGAGCATACCCCCAAGACCCGCTGAATTTGGGCGGGAAGGTGTTGCGTGTGGATAGGGATGGGAATGGTGTAGACGGCAATCTCAGTGACCCATTTGATCCTCGGATATTTAGCTACGGGCATCGAAATGTCCAGGGAATTACCTTGTTCGAGCAACCAATCAACGGTGTGTTTGGCTTCACAAGTGAACATGGCCCAGATCGTGATGATGAAATAAACCTTCTCGTGCAAGGGAATTTTGGCTGGGACCCTGTACCGGGCTTATACAATGAGGAGGTGCCGATGACGGACCTGGCAAAATTCCCGACCGCAATCTCGGCCATATGGAGTTCTGGGTTTCCCACCGTAGCTTTGTCTGGAATGACTATTGTGGGCGGCGAGCAATGGCTGGCCTGGGAGGGTGCAGTTCTCACCGCCGCCCAAAAAGGATCGCATGTGAGGTTGCAACGCTATGACGCAGATTGGAACCTCGTGCGAGACGATCTCATCCTAAAGGACTACGGCCGCATCCGCACGGTTGTGCAATCACCTGAGGGTGACATTTACTTCCTCACAGACAATGGAGGTGGGAAAGATTTGATTGTCCAGATTGTTTTGTGAGGGAAAATTGTTCCCTTATGCTCAATTTTCTGGTTAAATATATAAACTGTTATAGCACTGACCCTGGAAGATAAGCCGCGATCCAACTTAAAGCAAGAAGTGGTCATTCTGGATGATAATTTTACCCTACGGTATACTTTGCGCGCCTTCTTGAGTTTGATTGCGCGTAAGGCGGGTATTCAAATCGGTCTTCACACTTCGGAGGATGGGGTCCAGGGGCTTGGTTATATTTTCACCACCAACCCGAACATCATCATCATCGATACCACGCTGCCTAAGTATAGTGGCCGTGAACTGATAGAATTTCTGACCAGTAACCCTAAGTACCGTCAAAGTAGCAAAAGTATTGTATTGACGCATGACGGCTACATCCCGATGGATTTGCCACGGGAGTACATTGTAATCAACAAACAAGACCCTCAATTTCTGAATAAGTTGATCGCAGTGGTAATGGATATTCTGAAGGCCAATCAGGCAATTCCCTACGCATTCAATGCCGATTTCAGGATCAAATGGCTCGGGCAGTTCACTATCTATTTTGCCAACTTGATAGATATCTTCGGCTATCGCATCTCTAAACACAACATTTTGATCAAGCTCTTGTTGTTTTTCCCTTGGCTATTGACCCAAGTGATCAGTAGTGTGCTCTTGGTGATGTTGCGACTGCTAATCCCTGAAAACAAAGACAGCAACATTGAGCAGTCGCAACGTGACGCAATGCGATTTCGCATTCGCCACTATCCAACCATGGTAGGCTTGCTCGCCAGCTTGCTCCTCATATTTGTCCAGGTCTCCGCTTTTGTAGCTGGCGGAATTACGCTATTTAGGCTCACTGACCGTATCGGAGTAAGTGACGCGGCCTATGGCAACGGGTATACATATCGCAGAAGTATTACAATTGATGAGACGAAAGTTACTGGCAGTAGCGCCCTCACAGACTTTCCCGTTGCCATCGCCGGCACCTATAGCTATCTAGCGACCACAAGCAATGGAGGAAAGGTCACAAACTCTAACGGATACGACATTATATTTACATCTGACAGCGCGGGGTCTACCCAGCTCGATCATGAAATAGAGCGGTACGTGGCTAGTTCAGGGGAAGTAGTGATGTGGGTAAGGATTCCCAGCTTAAGCGCTACTTCGAACACAGTGATTTACATGTTCTACGGAAACAGCAGTGTGACCACCTCTCAGCAAGACATAGAAGGAACGTGGAACTCAAACTACAAGCTCGTGCACCACTTAGAAGAAGGTTCAACGTCGAATACTGGATATGTAGATTCAACCTCAAACAACAATGACTCCAGCATAGTTACCATCGATGGGACAGGTTCTAGCGCCACCGCGACAGGAAAGATCGGCCAGGCAGTTCAGTTTGACGGTTCTAACGATAAAATAGCAGTACCCGACGCGACAAGCTTGGATATAACAGGCGACTACACTATCAGTATTTGGGTCAAAGCAGATACGTTGCCCGGAACAACCAAGTCCCGTTCTGTTATGGCAAAAACAGGAAGCATCGCTTCTGATGCAGCGGGAACTCAGGTTAACTATGGTATGGGGTTAGATAATGGATTATCCGGTGCGGGACAACGTTGGAGCAGTACTTTCGAGACTTCAGCCCATGCGGACTTTACTTCAAACTTTGCGTTTACCTCTTCTACTGGAACATGGTATTACATGGTCTCAACTTTTAGTGATTCTGGGAATGCTTTTAGGATGTACAAAGACGGAAGTCAGTCTTCTATAAACTCTTCCGCTACTGGAGTCCCCGGGACAAATAACAAGGATTTTTATATCGGCGTGGATAATGCGTCAGACTTCTCCTCATTTAGCGAATATTTTGATGGCACCTTGGATGAAGTTCGTGTATCGACTGCTGCACACAGTGCTGACTGGATCACAACTGAGTACAACAACCAAAACTCGCCTTCTACTTTTTATACGGTCGGAAGTGAAGAGGCATCGGCAACAGTCACCGTGAGCGCAAGTGGCAACCAGCAAAGCGCACTTGATATTAATACAAGCAATAAATATGTCGGAGGAATGTTCATCTTCCAAAGTAATGAGAGTGCAACCCTTACAGGTGTCACAATCGCTGAACAAGGAACGGTAAACGGGCAAACTGGATTGGATAATATTAAACTCGTATACGATTTGGATACTTCTGCGCCATACGACTGCGCTAGTGAGAGCTATGGCGGCGCTGAAACCCAATTTGGAAGTACTGACACAGATGGCTTCAACGCCACCAATGGAACATCCTCTTTCAGTGGTAGCGTAAGCCTGACTACAACACAGACAATGTGCGCATATATTGTGCTCGATATTACTGCAAGCCCATCGGCGGGAGAAACGGTAGAGCTACAAATTACCAATCCTAGTACCGACGTTAGCCTTTCTTCGGGAACCGTCACCCCTGGCACAGCTGTGGCGATAAACGGTACCTCCACTTTACAAGTCTACACCGATGTAAATGTTGATACTGGCGGTACACAAGCTGCCAGCGTGAGTGCCCCCTCAACAAACCAATATATAGGAGGTAAATTCACTATTACAGAGAAAACAAGTTCTCGAAACGTGACCGGGATAACTATCCGCGAGCAGGGTACTGTTGACGCCCAATCACACTTAGATAACATCAAACTTTATTATGAATCCGATACATCAGCACCTTATGACTGTGCCAGTGAGTCTTACGCGGGGACAGAATCGCAGTTTGGGAGTACGGACACAGATGGATTTAGTGCTACCAACGGGACTTCAGCATTCACTGGGAGCGTTGCTATCAGCACTACTTCAACTATGTGTGTATACGTTGTCCTGGATGTAGTCACCGGTGCTGGCAGCGGGCAAACAATTGACATCGACATCGCCAATGCTTCTACAGATGTTGTGGTTTCGGCATCAGGAGTAGTAGGACCAAACGCAGCCGTAGCCATCTCGGGTAGTACCTCTATCACCATCCCCATCACACTTACAGTTGGAACGACAGGGACTCAAACAGCTTCCGTCAGCGTACCAGTTACAAACACCCATATTGGAGGAGCATTCAGCATGGCTGCTGGAGGTGACACCGCTACAGTAACTGGGATAACAATCGCAGAGCAAGGGACTATCAACGCTCAAACAAACTTGGATAATATAAAACTTTACTACGAGAAAGATATCTCTGCACCTTACGATTGTGCAAGCGAATCTTATGCCGGCACTGAAACTCAATATGGCAGCACAGATACTGATGGTTTCAGCAGCACAAATGGAACTTCTGCATTCACTGGAAGTGTAGCTGTATCAACGACAGAAGCTCTGTGTGTTTACGTTGTGCTGGATGTCGGCAGCGGAGCGGCCAATGGTGAAACAATTGAGATTCAAATTACCGATCCGTCTACAAATGTCAGCATCAGTAGTGGTACAGTCTCGCCAAACACAGCAGTAGCAATAAGCGGTGACACAGATGTGATAAATACCACAACCACTTTGACGCTCCAAGTATCCGCTAGCACAGATAACGCCTGGGACTCCTTGG
>JAEUSD010000022.1 GCA_016788825.1 Candidatus Doudnabacteria bacterium
CTCTGAACTGGTTTCCGTTGAGATGGTCTCTGTACTTGTAGTGCTTGATTCTGTTGTGTATCTGATTGAGCTGGAGCTTGATGTGCTGCTGGTTTGAGGTGCGGATCCGTTCATGTTGGCAAGAGTAGAGCCAATTAGTACTCCGAACAAGCAGACTATCAGCGTTCCGAACAGGATAATCAAGGCAATGATTAGTTTTTTATTCTTCTCAGATAATGTCGTTGGTTGGGTTTGTGGTTGCATCTGTTCGCTTATAATGACTAATTACTAAAATATTACAGATTATATGTACTGGGGGCAAATATTAGTCGGAGTTGGTATACAAAATCCTTTTTATTTTTTTGCGAGAGGGTAGACGCGCAGATCTTCGCCACCCATACGCCAGTGGGCGACTCCGGCGATACCGAATTCTTTAGCAAGATCGATGCGGTATTGCATGGTTTCTGCGTCTTGGTACATGAGGATGTAGTCAGCGTCGGAGTCGCCTGTTTTGTCAAAGATATCTTTGTCCGTATAGATTAGGATCTTTTCCTTACTGATCTCGTCCATAAACTGCCGCTTTGCCTTTGGCAACTTCTTAAGCACGTCAGCATAAGTAATAGCATCAGCCTGGAATTTGTCCAGATACGGATTGATAAATCCTTGGTAAGGTGAAACGTAGTCTAGATTCTGCGACCACCCATCGTAAGCGTAAAGATGAATGGCGAGAACTACCTTCTCGCGAGGAATACGGGTGGTCGCATAGCGCAGGATCGCTTCTACCCAGGGTACGGGAGATATGGGTCCTGGGGATTCGCTTACTGTGGCTGTGACTTCATAGGCCATAATACGTACTTCGTGGGCAACTTCGCTAATTGCGAACCAGTCTTGGGTGCTTCGGGTTTCCATCAGGCCAATCCCCAGTGCTTGATCTGTCCACTTGGACAGAACGGTTACGGATAATATCTTGCCCTGTTTATCTAGGGCTTCGTATAGTTGTCTGAGCATGGATAGATAGCCGGGCTGGTGGTGGTAGTAGATTGCTTCATAGTCTATATCCAGCCCGGCAAAGTCGTACTTCTCCACTTCGTCGAGTAAGTACTCAACGTGACGTTTCACTTTTTCAGGATCTTCGAACACCACTCCTACGTGAGTAGGGTCGAAGCTAGCAATAGAGGGGATAAGTTTTAGATTGTTTTCGGCTGTAAATTTAAGCATTTCATCAAGTCCCTTTTTGGCTTCGCGCACTTTGCCGTCTTTTTCTAGGTAGTACCAGACGGGTGAGATGTTGTCGAAGTTTCGATAAGATTGTTTCAGAGACTGCATACCCTTGGCGAAGTCCCAATCGGGGATCCAGGCTGTTTGGGTAAGTTTGTTACTCATTACGGGGGCAGGATTTAGTGGTTTAGGTGTTGCAGGGGAGAAGTCGTAACGGGCCGAAAGGGGGATAGATTGAAAAATCCCGACCCCGCGACTCACTACTCTGAGAAACAGGATACTGCCTAAGAGGGCAAACAAAAGGCCGCATGTCAGAAAAATTTTTCTGCGCATGCGGCCATTATATCTTAAATTTGCCTGGCCTTAGAACTTGATATACTTGCTCAAGTACTCTGTGACGTAAGGCACTTTCCATTCTTCGTGATTATTTGCTTTGACCAAGCCCATAATACGTGGAACTGCGATGAATGCTACAACACCAAGCCACAAAAGTGCCCATAGACAGCTGAGTATTTGGGCAAAGATTAAGCCAGCACTCCACAAGAAATTGTAGAAGACGGCGCTGACACAGATGTTTATCACCCCGAGTACCAAGAGAACGGCAATGTTTGCAATTCCTAAGTAGAACGACTCACGTGCGTGAGACTTCACAAAAGGATCGGATTCATCTTTGAATAAATAGCTTGTAAATGGCGCAAAGATCCAGGCAAGCATGGCTGTTGTTTTGGGATCGCTTGCTGTACCGTTTCCAGTTGATGCTGGAGGGGTAGGCTGAACTTGGCTGGGCTGTGCTGTGGATGTTGTTTCCTCAGGCATGTAAGTAAATTAATAGTTAAGATAAATAAATGCTTTTAAATATCTACTAGTTTTAGATCTGGAATCAGGTCAAATGTCGGTAGATCGTATGTTACAAGTGGAATATCCTTTACAATTGCGGTGGCGGCGATCAGCGCGTCAGCTAAAGATATTTCAAGCTCAGTCAAGATGATCGCCGCACGTTCAGCTATCTCGGAGTTGATATCCACTAGGGTCACTTTATCTTTGATTAGTTCTTGTACTTTAGCTTTATCTGCTTTGCCACTGGCCAACAATTCAGTTAGGGATGTTGTCGGCGTAAACAGCTTGTAGTGTTCCCATATCTGGGAGAGTAGGCCGTCGCCTTTTTCGAGGTGTTGGACAACTAAATTAGGATCGATCAATAATTCTTCCATGACTGTTAGCTGATAAATAATTTCTTAACTTGAGATACCCAGTCTTTTTCTCTCTCGTTGCGGCGTTCCCACTTGTGAGTGGAATGCGGGTGAGCAGTTTGAGTTGAAATTTCTACTGGGTGATTGGTGATCGGTTTCTCTGGTTGGGTTTCTTTTACCACAGGTTTGGGCTTAGACTCAGGTTCGGGTTTAGCTTCAATTTGGGGTTCCGGTTTGAGGGTTTGCCCTGCATGCGCCTGATAATCCGCAAATGTACAAATGACGTATTTGGGCTTGTTGTACGAGGTAATCGTCACTGCTCCGTGCTTGTCCGCTAGTGCAAAAACATCTCCAGTCTTATTCTTAACGTCTGTCAGTGTAGCCGTAGGCATAGGATAAGTATATATGAAATTGGAGAAAGTAGGTAGCAGGCGTGGTTAATTGCTTAATTGGCGGAGAGTTCGGCTAGTAACTCTGCAGGGATATTTCCGATCATGACCACCGAACTCTCCGCCACCAAGTAGCGGCGAATATTTGTGGAAACCTCATCCTTCGAAACTATTTTTACCACCTGGGTACGTGTATTATCCCGTTTAATAATTTTGATCATTTCTGGTTCGCGACATATAAAGACATCCGCCAGCTTACCTATATTATGCGCGAACCTTTCTTGTAGCTTGGTTGGGATTGAGCCTGGCCATGCAACTACTATTAGGTTGTCTTCTTCCGGAATATCGCTTATGAGATGGGTGATTCTCTCAAGTGCTAGTGTTGTCACGGGGCCTTCATGAAACCAGATCTGTGATTGATTGTCTGCTCTGAAAAGATTGAACCCGTCATTGCTGATCTCAAGTGTGGGCAGAGATTTTTGAATCGAATCTATCGGTACCCCCATTTCGATGGCAACGGTGATTGCGGGCGCCAGCAAGGGGATATCCTTTTTCTTGATGGTGGTGTCACTAAGTTTTGCCTTTAGTGCCGTAGTGTTTATCTCTAATTCTTCTGCATGTCGGTGGTATAAATAGTATTGCGGCTCTGGATCGACTTGGGAGATAGACTCTAACAGGGCAGAGCTCTGTGTGATTAGAACCTCATTCTCTTGAAGTTCTAAGATATCTGGCTTTGTTTGTTCATCCAGCCAGAGGTAGACAATCAAAGGGTTGCTTTGTTGTACAACATCGACCAATTCGGGTTGATGCTCAAGCCATATGATTACTTGGGCTGGGAATGTGGTAATTACCTCTTGGGCAAGTGCTGGAATCTGGGGGTCTAGGTGGATTAGTAGTACTTCGGTGTGATGCGGTAAGTTGTGAGAAATATAATTGGCGACCTGAGATACATGATTGAAGGTCTCTCTGGGGAGAGCGGTGGTGGTATGTTCGGTTAAAAAATGTTGCAGTGCTGATGCGCTTAATCTGGTGTGTGGTCCACCGATAATGTATACGACCTGCAGGTTAGGGTGTAGTTTGAGACGGTAACGAGCCTTGGCGGTCTGTAATTTCTGCAAAAGTATTCGCACGGGCTTGGAAATGAAAAGCAGTCCCAAGATTATCGCTGGTGTCCCGATATCGTACACGATAGCTACAAGTGAGCTGAATACAATGAATATGTAGGCCAGTGGTACGTAAATACCTAGGTTTGTGCTCGTAGGTAATAAACTTTGGATATCTGAGATGATGGTCGTGGTAGGCACCGAATTTACGGATAGAAATGCGCTCAGGAATATGGGAACAATTGCCATTGTTACTATGCTGGCGCATGTCATAAGGAGTGCAGGGTTGGATAGCTTTAATCTTTGCAATTTGCCTGTGTAGAACTTTTCTAGAATGCTGAATGCCTCGTATACCCATAGTGCGTATACCAACCCAGCAGCAAGCAAGGGCGCGACACTATCGGGTTTGACTATAAATACGAGTAAGAGCGGAATAGAGGAGACCTTGGCAATTAGATTCCACAATGGTCGGTCGCGCCCGATCCCCCATCGGACAACTGAGTAAATGTTGCGCAGGCTGAAGTTGTGTCGCTGTACAAATTCCCAAGTGCGCAACAATTGCCATAAGACCACTGTTGCCGGCGGCAGCCAGAATAAAAAGGAGATAACTGTACCGATTGTGGGCATGAATATATATTACAGCATTGGTTAGGGGAGGGCTACGTTTACTTGGAGTACATATTGATTTATTTGTATAGTCAGCCTACACTAGAGTGGAGTAAATCTGCCCATGAATGTTGATGACTTTGTAAAAATATTGCTTGCTGTCTCTGTCGCCTTTGCGATCGTAGGGATTGCTTTTCAGATTATGCGGCTTATTGGGAAGACTGCTGATAGTGTTCAAGATTTCCGAAAGACTATTCAGAATGTTAGCTCTGCGTCAGATTTGATGTTGGAGGATTACAAGAAAGTGCGTGGATTGCTTACTGATGTGCTGGATATCATATCTACGTTTAGGCAAAATATTTTGACGCCTGCCAAGGCTTTGCTCGGTTTTGTAAAAATTCCGAAAAAAGAACCGCAAGGGGATTAATCATCTGGGAGTAAGGTGAGTTGCACATATTTATCCTATAATGTATAATATTAACTGTTTATACATCTGCTCATATTTTTATGGCAAAAAAGACAAAAATTGTGACAAAGAAAGCAGAGATCATTTCGAAGTATCGCCAACACGAAGGGGATACTGGTTCTCCTCAGGTACAGATTGGTGTACTCACTGGTCGTATCAACGATGTGGTAGAGCATTTGAAGGCTCACCGCAAAGATGAGAGTGCTCGTCGTGGTCTACTTAAGCTTGTTGGTCAGCGTCGTCGCTGGGTACGATACCTAGAAGAGACTGAGCCAGAGGCTGTAAAGAAGATCCGCGCGGAATTGGATATCTAATATCTAGCTAGCTTTAAATAACTAAGAATTTGAAGCCCTCCTGGAAAACAGGAGGGCTTTTTGTTTGAATTTCAGAAATTAGGAGTTACGGATGAACTCAATACATTTATCCAGAGACTCTTGGTTGAGGTGAGGGATTAATGTGTCATTGTCGTTCTCTATTATTATAAATGCGTCGTTGTATGCCCGAATAATTTGTCTCAATTCTCCTATACTTATTTCACCCCCCTTTTTTTCATTTAGCGCGGCTTTAACGTACCCATTGATAACAGTCTGTATTTGAATAGAGCCAGGAAACCTAGTTTCAATATCTCTTCGATCTCTAATTCTGGATGTCACTGCCTCGTTCAGATCTACGATCTCCCTGTCCTCTATTGGCCGATTTTGAATGTAGGAGTCAAGGAAATCATAATAGGTTGAAAAAGTGGAGATCATTAAGTCGTAGGAATGAATATCCCCCAGCATCGCATCTTTTAGGTCCTGTACCATCTCTTGGTCGTGCTCATACTTTGTTTGTCCTAGAAATAACAATGCCTCAATCAGTTGTTGAGTATAGAACTGCATTTTTTCTAGTTCTTTTGAACTTTTTATGAATAGACCTTCCTCGTCTTGGAGGTCAGTCAAGAGCCTGTCAGCCATTTCCCTCGTGAATGTATTTGATTGGATGGCTTCGGCGATATCACCTGTGATAGCTCCTACATGTTCAGTGAAATCGTGAATGCGATGATTAAGTGACATAGAGGAACCCAACTCCCTCCCTCCATGGGTGGTTAGATCCACTCCAAGTTCTTCAGCCAACTGCTTGATTACCTTACGGATAATATCGTATTCACCTTGCGGAGCGGTGTCATCCATCCCTTGCATTGCCCGCTCAAAAAGAGATAGATCAAACTTGGACTCATCATCGTCTGCAGCTTCGAACGTTCTCATAAATTAGTTGTAATAATTATAAGTAAATCATAATCAATATTCAGGGTATTCTCAATAATGCGTTCTCACGTGACGATCTGGCTGCAAGACTTTACAATGATGTGTGTGGAAAATATTTAGGCGTAAAAATTCTCAGTCTCAACGTCAATTGCCGAAGCGGGAGATTGATCCGGTGTTGCTGCGAGCGATGGGCAGGCGAGGAGGCCTGCCCATCGCTCGCAGGGAATTGCAGCAGGGTCGCAGGCGTCTAGTTCTGGGGCAGCGATTACGAGACTCTGCTGCTTGGTTACGAAGGAGGGTCAAGGTTTGGATTTTGTTAGGTGTTGGTGGTGTAGTTGTGGTTGCATTGGCCGTAGGGGGTTATTTCTTGCACCAGGCTCAAGTCTATGTAGTGAAGGAGTTTGAGATCAGTGGTAATCAGCAAACTACTCAGTTGGCACTGCTGTCACTACTTCAGGATATTGAAGGGAATAGTTTGCTACTTTTGAATACTGGCACTGTTGGTGAACGGATCCTGGAGGCTTTCCCTTATATCAAAACTGTGAACGTGAGCAAAGTACTGCCAGGTAAGATCGTGATCGATATCGAAGAGCGTTTCCCTAAGCTGGCTTGGGTGGATTTGACGGGAGTGTATTTGGTTGACGATGAGGGGGTGGTAGTCACAATTTTGGGTCAACAGGAGGCTACTGCTTTGACTGCCGAACAACAGTTGGTCTACTCAGGCTACGGGGATCCCAATGCTGAGTATGTGAAGGAAAAGTATTTAGCAGAGCAGGCTGATGAGGCGGCGCGCAAGGCGGTGGTGTGGGATGAAGTGCCTTTGGAGCTTAAACAAGGAAGCCTGGCGCGCCTGCGCGAAGATTTGATCCTTACGGTTAATACTGCTAGGCAGCCTTTAGTTGATCTGTTTCGTACGTCTGATTTCGCGACTTTGCCATTGGTATTATCTATTGATGCTGAGACGAAGAAGTTGGGAGAAGATGTGGAGATGAAGAAATTCGCCGTGGTGCTGGCGGTTTCGGAGTATGCTACGCAGACATCGCTTGTGGTACAAGAATTGGCATGGGAGTCCGATTTTACACTTAGTCTGCGTACGCAGAGTTTTAGGATTTTGTTTACTTCCACAAAGGATATTGGTGAGCAGTTGGATAATCTGGAGGCATTGATTACGCGTGTAAACCTTAGTGGGGTAACGCAGATAGATTTACGTTCGGATGTGGTTGGGGTAAAGTAGTGATATGTTGTGAAATTCTAGCTAAAATGTAATATGACTCCTGCCTCGCTATTGCTGGGATTATTGATTCCAGTGATAAATGTGATTGTTATTGTTGATCCTACGTATGACCCGATTATTCGGAGTAATCTCCAGGTGGGCGATGTAGTGATTAACCAAAACGTAAGCGTGAGTATCAGCTGTCAAAATACTACTCCTAATCCAGATTACCCTAGCCACACTTTTCCTGATGTTCAAGCTGGAATATCTTTGTACTCTCTTTTGGATAACAACAAAAAGTACATTGTTTCCGAGGGAACTCCGGGTACTTTGAGCAATAACGGTAATGGTTTGTATTATCTTACGGATGGGAGTTTTACTGCCGGGGAGACGGTTACGTTTAATGCTACTTTGACGCCGCCTGTGGGTTTACAGGTGGGCGAGAATCTGCGACTTGTGGCATGGTGCCGTAGCACAGAGCAGTCTGCTTTGATGTATGGTGACGATAGTACTTTGGTTATTCAGGCGAGTGGTTCTGGTGGCGGGTCGAGTTCAACCTCTAGTTCGACGACTTCATCTTCTGGGTCTTCTCAGACGACGAGTTCGACAACTACAACCTCGTCATCGACGACAACACGGACAACAAGTAGTTCACGATCTTCGAGCTCTTCTACTACAAGGCCTGTGACGGAGGAGGTATTGCCTGGGGTGGATGCGTCAGATGAGAATATTTTGCCTCCCATCTTTCGCCAGATTGGGAACGTGACTACGAAGTTACAGGGGATTTCTTCTTTAGAGTTGGCTAGTTTGCAGGCTTTCACTTTGGATGTGCCACCGCTAGGCCAGATAAAGTACACGGTTCCAGTGGATCTGAACAATCTCTATGACAATGGAAAACTTCTAGAACTGGATAAGTATGTGATCATTGGAAGAGGTTTTGTAGAGGTTAATTCGGAAGAGGTTCCGGAGTTGAGCGGGCCTGCGTTGATTGTGATGCGTGATCTGGATTTGAATCCGGGCTCGCCGATCGTAATCTTGAAGGATAATGTCCCTGCGAGCCCGGATGATGTCTTCAATATTGCATACAATCCGGATACGGATGTGTTGTCTTTTAATGTGGCTCACTTTACTCGTTACGAAGTTAAGCAAGACGATTTGCCTGTGGCATTCTTTGATATCTTCACTGGGGGGATGTTGGCGCTTATTTTAATGGGGTTGGTAGTGATTGGAGCGTTGGGAAGTGTGGTTTATATACGGGCTAAGCAGGGGAGGGGTAGGTCTTTTGAATTATAATCCATCCCGATCATACCTTAGCGGATAGGGAACCAGCTGTCATACTCAGTGAAATCTAGTGAGGGTTTTCTGGTGTGTGGGTATACAGGAAAACGGGGATGAAATTGAGATAACTGTCTATCTTTAGCTGCAACTTGTAGGATGAAATCAAACACGCTAGAAGGTTTCTGAGGAACTAAATTTATATTTTGAAGCTTTCTGATGTTAAATGCTTCGCCATTACTAGGATTGCGGGGGAATATTAGAGAATAAATTGTATGGACCAAGCCGTTTCTAGCACTAATCTCTTCCCTGTCTTGATGAGTAGCTGCTTGAGATAGCAAAATAGCTCTGTAAAAATCATTTAACTTCCAAGCCGAAAAATCACTTTGAGCATTTATAGAAGTATTCAACTCGAAAGTTACTATTTGAAGCATAGCCTTGAGAACTTCTGCTGTATCTTCTTCATTGTGAAGGAACCCGACAAATTTGATGTCTTCGAAGGAAGATGTCATATCACCTATTTGGGCCAGTAATTGCAATGCAAGGAAAAACAAGTGCTCAAAGCCTTCGGGGTCGTTTTTTTGCAGTTCTCTTATGGAGTGCAAAAATTTTGCATTGTTTGCGCTGGGTGGGTCTATGTGAAGGTTTAGCAGCATGAATTTTATGTGGTTTAACCTACCTACCAAGAAGCCAATCTTATGATCTTCTTGTTTGTAATTGCCTTGTCTTTCTGCCAGCGATTTTACTTGTTCAATAGTATTTTTAGCGGCCGGATTAGCGATTGTGTAAATGCTGGCAAAATGAGTCCTCAAAGACTGGAAGCAGCCTTTCAGGTTTCCCTCTACTGCAAGGGCTTGAGCTCTTTTAGCATAATTCTTTTTGTCGACTTCCAACCACTCTGCACGCAGCTCTTCTGGTGGTTGTAGCTCTAAGATTTGATGAGGCTGGAAAGGGTAGAGTTCTAGTAGTTTTAAAATACTTTCAGGGATGTGATCAAAGCCGGCGCTGGCACATATTAAGCTCACATTGTTGAAGATGTCTCCTACTGTCATCATTTGGCTAGGTATAAAATCTTCGCTGAGGTTTTTAATCCCAAAATTAAACGTTCTTCCGACTGTAAGTAGGATATATACAATAAGCTTTTCGAATGTAGTCAATTCTGTGGTCTCGCTTATCCGAGGTTCGAGGTACTTTAAGTTATCGGTTCTTACTTTTCCTAGGTCGGTTGCTTGGGGGAAGTAAATCTCTCTTCTCTCCCCTGTTTGAGTAAAAGTTATATTATTCCTAATGCCCGTAACGTTCTTGGGGGATTGGTCTGCAGTCACTGTCACAAAAACCCTCCCTGATGAGGCAACTCTGCCGGCCAAAGTAGTTTTACCTGTACAAGGTCGACCAACTACAACTAACGCATATTTTATGGAGTAGTGAGCTTTCCATTCTGCTTCTCTGATAAAAATAGATGCGGCGCTAATATTGTCATTCTCATTTGGTAAGGGTAGGGGGTCAGTAATAGATAAATCAAAATCTCCAAATACTTGTTGAATACGTGAATTAGAATAATCCTCAATAGTGCCCTTATCTTGCATTAATACATATCTAGTCATTGCCAGCTGTGCTGGCTCTTTACTCAACTCTAGATTACTAACACCTTCCCCTAAGACTCTTCTCTCTAAATCACGTAGAGCATCAGCTTTAGCGTAATACTTAAGGAGTAAAACTGTAAGTTGGTATTCCAGTACCAGTAATGCGTATCTTTTTTGAGCTTCGAAGTTGGGGTTTTCGGGGTCTAGATTTCTTTCCCAGGTCCCTTCGATAATTTTCTCTACTGGGATTTGCTCTCCAGTCCTACTAGATAACTGATTAGCCTTCGATAGGGGGGCATCTTTTATCATACTTACAGCTCGCTAAGTACATAACCTTTTCCTCGTACTGTTCGGATTTTATATTTATGTTTGGTGAGTGAGCGGAGGCGAGCTACTAGCTTGTAGTTTGCCCAGTCACTGGAGACCTGGTGATCACGGATTACTTTCTCGAACTGGGCATTGGTGACTAGGTGGTTTCTGTTTTCATAGAGTAGGTTAAAGAGCGATCTGAGCTTTGGTGGGAGCTCTATCTTTTGAGGAATCTCAGATCGCTGTACAAATTCTTGTAACAATCGAGAGCGAATGTGCCCGGTGGCTGAGGTGAGGCCGAACTTCTCTAGCTCGTCTTTTTCACAGCTACTGTAGACTTGAGAGAGTTCCTGAAGAATAGGGTATATGGTAGGACTTTTGGCTAAGTCTTTAGTGTTCGAGAGGTTTCCTTTTTCTACTGTGTAGGTACACAGACGTTTGATAAGTTTGAGCAGCCCGCCACTTAACTCATATATCGATGTGTGTAGTTCCTTGGGTACTTCTGTATTACTCAGCAAGCAGCGTACTTGGATTGCTTCAACTGTATGGCTCTCATTGAGTGGTTTTCGAATGAAGGTGGTGTGCATTTTCTTGGCTACTGACATGTACTCTTCAGTGTTGTGTATGTAGGTATATCTGCATCTCAAGATCACGGAAACTTCGCCTCTGTCATACATACCGATTAGTTTAAGCACTAAGCTTGTGTATTTCTCCACCTCATCTTTGAAGTAGGGGAATATGAGGACGGTATGATCAGCTGATTGAACTTTCTGCTGGATCTGGACAAGATTTGGCTCTGTTTCTTTGATAGCTAGTGCGCTTATGCTGTACTTATTCTCAAGTTGGAAACTGAGGTAGTCTAAAAATCTCTCGTCTCCTGTAGCAGGCGCAGAGCAGAGAACTATGTTCTTTTTTTGTTGGATTTGGGGCAATAACTCAGGGATATCGCGGTCGAAGTATTGGATACCTTTTTTGTACAGATCGAGGTAGCTTACAGGCATATCCTGAAATATAGCGTAGGTAGGGAGATTTGGGAAGAGCTAGATTCCTTCTAAGATTCTTTGGAAGCGTTGAGTACTAAATTGAAGTCAATATTTGGCAGGTATCTCGCAAGCATCCTTTCTCTATCCTGCAGGTAATTTAGATTGTTGCGAAAGTTCTGAAGAGTGTTGCGTTCAAGTTCAGATAGACTATCTAGTAGTAATTCTAGCTCAAGGCAACTTTGCATATTTCTCGATGTTTCGAGAGAGAGAATGAGTTGCTCCCAGCTTTTACAGCGATCTGCATTTTGAATAGGATCGGTTACTGCTTGAGGTGAAAAAGCACTGATGATTGGCTCAATAAGCGTGACGAAGACTGTGTCCGATATTGTTTGTTCTTTGATATTTTTAGTTATATGCCCATGAAGTCTTCGTGCTTTACCGATCAGGGCGTTATAGTTAGGCTCTTCTTTGTGGGTTGCAAAGATAACTTCAGCTCTGGCTGTTTCAACTTGCGCTCTTAATTCTGAGGGTAGTTGTTTGAATTTAGTGGAATATCGGATAAAGGTATCCTCGAGATATTTCTTGATCAAGAAATTGATAGTTAGTTTGATACTCTTCTTAAGTTCGGGATGGTTATGAAGTTGGAGTTCGACAATGTAACCCCGCAGACTGGCGAAATTCTTCAGAACGGGCATTAGGAGAATTCTGGATACTTCCGCTTCGCATTCACCTGTTAGTTCAAGTTGTAGTGAATACTTCATAAGCATCATCCAGGCTATGCGGCTTCCGACTCTACTTTCCCCTTCGTGCCCAAACTCGATTAATGTCTGGGTTACAGTCTTAAGGAGGAGATCTGTGTCGTTTGGATTGAGTTGTACATGTCGCCCTAGCCAGTTTTGTTTTAGATCTTCGTAGAGTGCTGCTAGGTTACCTTCAGTTTTTAGTGCTTCGGTTCTTTTTGGGTCTTCTAACTTGAGCATCTTTTCGTGCTCGGCTCTGGTTGTGGCTGTTTCTAGTATGCTGAGAGGTTTAAAGGGCAGTAGTTGTATGAGGCGCATCAGCTCTTCTGGGATTTTTTTGAAACCTGCACTTGCCAATGAAAAACAAAGGATTTGAATTATTCCGCCTACTTGAAGTAAAGGAACGTGGCTTTCCAAAAGTGTGCGAAGTAGGGTGGCGCTGTAGAGCATCTCTCTTCCAAGGTTGAGGTGTGTATAGGCAATCAGTCTTATTAGTACTTCAGCACTCTCTTTGACTAGGCCCTCTTGTCTAACTCTGCTATATATCTTCTGCCCGTCCGGTAGGGTAACAGTGTCGTATTCTTGTCCTTGAATTATCTCTATGTAGTCAGTAAGTCCTGTCATTGCTGCTGGTACCCGCTCTCCTGGAAAAAACAGGAGTTCTTTGGATGGGTCATCTGGGCTTACGAAGGTTGCCTGTAGAACATCTGCCAGCGTTGATTTTCCGCTGCCAGGTAGGCCAAGGATTAGGATAGGGTAGGACTTTGGTTTTAGGTTTAATTCTTCAATAAACTGAATGTGATCCTGTACTAAATCAGTGTAATTTGGGTCGAGTTCTTTGAGACGTAACATTCTGAGTTTTAGTTCTTGGGTTTGACGTGTTGCTTCATCTTCTATGAATAGGAGGTATAGGCTCGCTAGTTCTTCTACAAAGTATTGTGTAATTGCTGTTAGGTATTCCTGTCGAGCATTTTCGAAGTCTGGTTGATTTGGATCAAGTGTACGATCCCATTTGCCTGTAAGGATAACGGGGGTTGTATCTGGCTTGGGTTGTTTGAACTGTAGTGATTGAACCATATTGGATATTTGGACAATTTACTTGCTCCTTACTTTGCAATTCTGTTCCAGGTTCTTTCTATTTCTGATCTGGCTAGTGTTAATGCCTTTAGTTAATAAGGGTTTTGGTGTGCTTTATGCTATTGCGGCTCTGATGAATATTAAGAAGATATTAAATCAATTTGAAGGTTTTAGCTATTTTTATTGGATAAAACGTGCAATTTGTTGGCCTTGAGTGTGGATAGCGCTTGTGGGGAAGGCATTCCTAGGTTGTGTGTGATGGGGGAATGTGTCCCAAAAGGTCCAGCTTTATATTTATAGGTTATATATACTTTATATATCTTTCCTTATGCCTAAGTTAGGCTAATTAAAGATAATTAAGGTTTTATACTGTGGGTATTGTGCAAACAATCCCGCTCTTTGACAAGCAATAGACAATTATTAGACTCAAGTGAGGCAGTTTGAGCATAACGTGCTTTGACTACCTCACTTGAGATTCCTCAGGTGGGTTTCGTTTATAACATTCAGGAGAAGAACGATCATGCAGACGCAGACAATGTTTGAAAAGTATGGCCCGGTAAATGCATCTGACCAACTCAGAAAGCTGGCAGAAATCGACAAACGGTACGGTAATACACCCGAAGACTTCGTCTTGCTTAAGGCGGGCGTAGATGATTTGGCCGGAGAAGAAAAGTTCTGGGCGCAGCACTTTCTTGGGCAAAACCTTGCCTTTGTTCAGAGCCAAGTAGGCGATGCGCGTCCTTTGTTTGAAGCTGGGCGTACCGGCCCTCTGGTTATCCAAATGCTTTCGGTCAACAATTTGGCGATACTTGCCGATATGGAGGGGGCTGAAAATGCCGTGCAGCTTTTCGATGAGGCGGCAGCGCTGGCGGAGCAGTTGAGTGATCAGGATGGAAAGAATATGATTCTTTCCAATCGGATTCAGTATCATGTTGCCCGTGACCAGTATGAATCGATCTCGTCCATACAATTCGTCGATGGCAAGAATTTCCGGGCTTGGGAACTGAATCATTCGATTATGAACTCGAGGGTAGAAGCCTTCAAGTATGGTGTGGGCTCGATTGAGCAGGTACCCGCCATGTTTGAAACCCTTCGGCAGCAGTATAAAGCTCTGTTACCAGAATTTAACGACGCTCAGAGGTTCCGTGCAGCTTACTTGATCGGAATGCGGCAGTTAGAATGGGCTTGCCTGACGACTTCGCAAGGTTATCAGGCTACGATCACGGAGTACACAACTTTCCTAGAAGCCTATAAGGTAAATCCTCCGATGCACGCTAGCGGATTGATGGAGATGTTGGATATGCTGTGCACTTACTCGCTGGCTCCGAAAGGCATTCGTGAGCAATGGGCAGATGTAGTGAAGAAGGCGGTCATCGATGCGGGCGCAGAGTTTTACATCACTATTATTGATGACAAGTTGGCTAAAGCCGGTAAGACGGAAGGGGACTAGTAATTGTCTATGCTTGTGGTGGCGCCCTGGAGGGGCGCCACCTAAGTCAATGTACTTAACGCGATTAAGTGTATTGATTTGGGTCCTAAAAATGTCCAGCAACGCGCTGGGCGTTTTTGTATCCTGCTTGTTATCTATATTTCAATAAACGCCTATACAAACCTTTCTATATATCTCGTAATATATCTTAATTTATTTTTAGTCTTT
>JAEUSD010000023.1:0-249 GCA_016788825.1 Candidatus Doudnabacteria bacterium
TCAGAACGTAAAACAAAAATTGAGGGGGATGTAAGGTTAAGCTTGGAATCTATTTATGGCGATACTGGTAGTTTGTTAACAGGGGGGAGGGTAGATAGCGAAGGTGTAGACAGACTAGTAAATTTTTTCTTTGAGAAAGGTTCAGTTCAAGATATAGCAAATATGATTGCGTTTGCTTATGAGATAGAAACAAAGACGAAAGAAAAAGATCCGTTTGAGTGTTTGGTGTATTATGCAATAGGCCTTTCA
>JAEUSD010000023.1:259-14581 GCA_016788825.1 Candidatus Doudnabacteria bacterium
AAATGTCTGCTGTGTCAGGTTATGATACAACTGCTGCTAGAGAAAATTATAGGAGTCTGACTAACTCTATAAATACAATCTTCCTGAAAGCTCCTAGAGAGATTCAATGTTTTATCTTCGAGTATTCTCTAGAACACCATACTGACTACTTCGAGGTCGATCACTTATATTTGTTATTGAGTGGGATAGTTAGGAGGTGGAGAGACTTCCCTGAGATAGAGGGGTTGGATGAAAAGCTTCGGTCTTTAGGTGTAGACATAGTGAACCACGGTAGATTGAAAAGGGGCTCAGACCAACCTATGTTTGGTTCGTGGAAAAGCATATCAAGTCAAATATTGGTGGATTTGGGTAAACTGGAAATACTTGATGCCAATATGGATGAGCTGATTGCGCTTAAGGATAGAGTATTGATGGATGCGCAAATCAATCGAATAATAAATAAACACGATGATGCTAATAAAGGTGATTCCAGGGTAATTGACCCGGTGGTTAGTAATTTCTTTAAATCCCTAAACTCCAACCTTAACCACTACCTGAAACTGGAATTAAGTATGGATTATGTCATGCAAGGCGGATTGTTTGAAATGGTTATTTTGCTTTTCAATAAGCTAGCAGATCGTGACAATGATTTGGGGTGGTGTAGGGGGATCTGTGATATGGCATATGAAAAGGTGCTGGTTCCCCTAGAAAAGATGATAGATCAAGGTGGTTTGGGTTCTGCTGAATCGGTTGAAAAAGTAATTGAGCTTATGGTCGTTCTGATTAGATGCAGTCAGATTGTATTTGAAGGTAGGGAGACACCTCTTCTGAGAAAACTTGTAGCTTCTGTTGGGGCATTGGGGGAGGAAGGTCGGGGGGCACTTATGGGGTCTAGTGAAATGGAAGGATTATTGTTATCAAGTAAATTGCAAGCACGGTTTACGAGGGATCAGCTTTCTGATATTTGGGGAGAGGAAGTAATGAGCCAATTTTTACTAGATATATTGAATAGAAAGTTTCAGAAGATGAAAAAACGGCACCCTAATAATTTTGAATTTGCCGCTTTGAGACTAATCCCCGATGTGTATTCAGTCTTTCCTGCCGACATCTTTTCTGTTAGGGTAAGTGAAACTGGTTTTGAGTTTGTAGGGGACAATGAAAACTCTCTCCGAGATTCTATTCTGAGTGCTTTAGAGAATGGTGGAGCAAGTAGTGACTCGATTCGTGAAAGGGTCGTTAACCTTATAAGTAAGTTGCGGATGATGCCCGATTTGGGTAGGCAAAGAACTCAGTTGATAGGTTTGTTTGACTTAATTATTGAAGAGTTAAATAGGAAAGAGCGAGAGATCAGTAAGCCTTTTATAGATGAGCAGCATAAATTTATTGAAGAATTACAAAGGCAGTTAGCTAAGTACCATGACTTAGCTAATGAATATCCGGAAGAGTTAAAGACTGCAGTATTGAAAATCGTTAAAGAACATACCAACCTTTATGTTAAGGATAAAGCTGTTATAGATAGGGTCGTTGGTGCGTTTGTGAGGGTGCTCGACAAGGAAAATGTAGCACTGGAGGACATGACAATTATGTTGAGTGATTTAAAGTTTCCACAAATGAAAGGGTATTATCTTGAATGGGTTCTACGCAGGCCTAGTAGCTATGTGAAAGGGTTTATTGATAAACCGAGTGTGTAGCTAAAAGGTGTCTGTCTTGGTTAGCAATCTCACCCATCTTCTGCTAAAATATTCCCGCTAAGAAATTGGCGGGAATTTTTTTATGAAACCAGAAACAAACCTCTCAGGCTTACAAAGATTTACAGATAACGCAAAGCAAGCGATGGTGCACGCCCATGAGCTGGCTGATCGCTATAAGAACCAGGAAGTTCAACCCATTCACCTGTTCATCGCCCTCATATCCAAACCATCAGCCTTGATAAACAAAGTGATGGAGAAAGTCGGTCTAGACCCAGAAAAGACCAAACGTGAACTAATGCAAGTGGTAATAAGCTTAGAATCTGTGGGATGGGATGCCAAACCAGTCTTCTCCGAAAAAATTAAAGAGTTGATCAATCGATCTTTCCTAATCGCTGAAGAATTTGGACATGTGTACGTTGGGACTGAGCATCTGTTAATCGGAATGTTGGAAATCCCTGGAGAAGAATTTATCGAAGAAATGAAACAACTGGGGTTAACGCCTGTATCTGTAGCAGAGACTGTAAATACTGCTGGGGCTTATCCTTCTGGGTTATTGGGTCAGTCTTCGCCAAACGGAGACTTGGAATCAGATAGCAGCTTGCCCTTCTTTTGCCGCGATATGAACCAGCAAGCTCAGCGTGGGGAGTTTCTGAATATTACTGGGCGAGATAAAGAAATAGAGCGCCTGATCCATATCCTTGCTCGTAAAACGAAGAATAACCCAATTTTGGTGGGGGATGCGGGGGTGGGGAAAACTGCTGTGGTTCAAGGTCTTGTGCAAAGGATTATGCGAGGCGAAGTTCCACCGTCGTTCTTGGATAAACAGGTACTGAGCCTCGATGTATCTTCAATTATTGCAGGCGCTAGGGTGCGCGGCGATGTTGAGGAGCGAATTTTGGCACTGGTAAATGACGCCATCGCCGCGCAAAACAAGATCATCTTCATAGATGAGATCCACATGATCGTGGGTTCTGGCGGTTACGGAGCCAAAGATCCAATGGATATTGGGAATATTTTGAAGCCATACCTCACAGACCCCAACTTGCGCATCATTGGCGCGACAACGGTTTCGGAATACCGCAAATACTTTGATGACGATCCAGCGCTGTCGCGCCGCTTCCAGCCAATCGATGTGGAAGAATTGGACAAGGATAGTTCGATTGAGATCCTCAAAGCTTTAAGAACAGATTTGGAGACATATCATGGAGTAAAGATTAAAGATGAAGCGGTCGAGGAGGCAGTAACACTTTCCAGCCGATTTATCACAGACCGCTACCTTCCAGATAAAGCGATTGATCTTATTGATGAAGCTGCGGCCAGTGTCAAAATCGGGCGCGAAATCTCCATTGAGCCTGCACTTTCTGAGTTGGGGGATAAGCTGATGAATGCTCAGCAAAGCAAAGAGTTGGCGATGTCCAACAAAGATCTTGCCTCGGCTTACAGGTACCAACAGTCCGAGTCCGAGATAACCGAAGCGATCGCCCAGCTTGTTGAGGGGCGAACCACACGGACCGGAAAGAATAAGATCGTAGACGCAAATATGATCCGAAAGATCGTCGTAAATTGGACCAAGATCCCACTTGCTGCGGCCTCGGAGATCAGTTCTGAAGGTTTGGACAAGTTGCGCCAAAACCTCGGCCGCCATATCGTAGGTCAAAATCATGTACTAGAGGCTGTCAGTGAAGCTTTGAAGCGTTCACACTTGAGGTTAACTGAACACAAGCGCCCCTTGGCTTCGTTCTTGTTCCTTGGTCCTACTGGAGTGGGCAAAACTGAACTGGCAAAATCGATCGCGACTGAGTTATTCGGTTCTAGCGACCTGATTTACCAAATAAATATGAGTGAGTACATGGAGATGCATAGTGTTGCAAAGCTGATAGGCTCTCCTCCTGGTTATGTCGGTTATCAAGAGGGGGGGCAACTGACCGAACGCGTGCGTCGCCGTCCTTACACGGTTGTGTTGTTTGATGAGATAGAGAAAGCCCATCCGGATGTGCTAAACCTTTTGCTACAGATTTTAGAAGAGGGGGAGTTAACTGATGGAAAAGGACGAAAAGCAAATTTCCAAAATACGGTTGTAATCCTAACTTCAAATATTGGGGCTGAAGAAGTGGCAAAAGATAAACATCTTGGTTTTGATATCGAGATTGAGGAGGCAGAGAAGAAGGAGTTAGACACAGCTTTCGAAGAGATGCGAGATAGTTTGCTAGAAAGCCTCAAAGAAGAAGTCCGTCCTGAAATCTTGAACCGTCTAGATAGTGTAGTTGTTTTCCGAGGGTTGAATGAGCAGGATTGTCTGGACATTAGCAAGCTTATGCTACAGCAGCTGCACAAAGAGCTTTTGGTGAATGGGATAGATCTACATATCCCTGCTACAGCAGCCGAACTTGTAAATTCGAATGGATATAGTAAGGAGTATGGGGCACGAAATATTCGTCGTAAGGTCCAAGAATTGATCGAAAACCCCCTAGCTGACTACTTAGTGTCAAAGAAGGTCAAACGCCCTAAAAAGGGTCTTTTGAAGCTAAAAATGAGGGTGAAAGACGGAGTGGTGAGCTTCGGTTGATAATCTATTTGGTTCTCCCTGTTTGATGCTGAATTCCCCGTGATATACTTTCCTCATGGCTAAGTCAAAACAGGTCTACGTATGCAGCAATTGTGGCGCAGATTCTCCCCGCTGGATGGGTAAATGTCCTAGTTGTGGTGAATGGAATACCTTAGAAGAGAAAACTTTGCTGGTTAAGGAAACTAAGGTGAGTCAGATGCTTGTAGGGGATCAAGGGTTGGTTAAGTTGGGTAACGTAGATGTTACGCAAAATAAAAAGGTAACTACTACGTTTTCTGAGTTAGATGTTGCTTTGGGGGGTGGTCTAGTTGATGGGCAGGTGGTGCTGGTCTCTGGGGAGCCTGGTATAGGTAAGTCCACATTGTTGCTTCAGTTGGCCGTAAATATTTCGCAGCAAGGTATCAAGTGTCTTTATGTATCTGGCGAAGAGTCGGCCCAGCAAGTAAGTGGAAGGGCTGCTCGAATCTATCCAAAAGGTGAGTATAAAGAGTTGCAGTTCTTGTTAACTTCTACCGTCGATAAAGTCTTTGCTACAGTGCAAGATAATGACTTTGACTTGGTAATTTTTGATTCTATTCAAACCATTTCTGATGACGATGTCGTGGGTGTGCCCGGGGGTATGGCGCAAGTTAAGGCTGTGGCGGCCAAAATGGTTAGTCTGGCAAAGCAATCCGGTTTTAGGCTCCTAATTGTTGGGCATATTAATAAAGATGGGGATATTGCGGGTCCCAAGGTGTTGGAGCATTTGGTGGATACGGTTCTGCGGTTCGAAGGTGAGCGCGATGGTTTGTACCGTGTAGTACGTGCGGTGAAGAACCGTTTTGGTGGCACTGGTGAAGTGGGGATTTTGGAGATGACGGGTGTCGGGATGCGCGATGTTGACTTGGCGCAGGGGGTATTTGCGGGGGGTGGTGAGGGGGAGGTTGGAGCGGTCAAAACTGTTGCATTTGAAGGAAATAGGCCGATTGTGGTTCAGGTACAGGCCTTGGTGGGGCGAACGGTGTTTCCTTATCCTAAGAGGGTTGCAGAGGGGGTCCCTATATCTCGGTTACAATTGATCTGCGCTATTCTGGAGCGGTACGCGAAGATAAGCCTTACGGAGTATGACGTCTATGTGCGTACCGCGGGCGGGTACTCTTTGGAATCTGCGACTAGTGATTTGGCGGTGGCGGCGGCGATCGTGTCTGCTTTTCATCAGCTTCCTGTGGGCCCGGATGTGCTTTGTGTAGGGGAGTTGGGTCTTTCTGGGCGGTTATTCCTTCCTAATATGTATCACGATCGCCTTAAATCCGTGAGTAAATATGGTATCAAGAGGTTGGTAAGTGTCGCGGGGTTGAGTTTGAAAGGTGTTAAATTGCTTCCTGTGGGGTATGTGGGGGAGATAGTTTCCGCTTTAAGGTAAATTCTCCTTGCTTTGCCTGTCTCCTAACTGTCTTGGGTAGTGTGCTGTGAAACCCTGTTGCATACGTAACATTCAGCTGTAGGTCGAATCGTAACTTTTCAATGTAAATGTGGATAATTGGGGGCGTCCTGCGTATATCTTGGGGTTGGTTAAATATTGGCCTGCGTGTGGGGGCGTCCTGTGACGCGACTCGTACCAGTTAAGGGTTTTAGGGTTGGTATTAAACTATAAGACTTGACATATTTACTATATAGGATATAATAGTATTGTTCTTTCGAAAATATAAGTGTTTTAGTTGGTTGATCCCGGAGTCTGGTTCGCGTACATCGGCTCTTGAACTAGAGCTGAACTTACTGGGCTCCCGGATTAGCCAACTGCCACTTGTTGTCTGTATGAAGTCCGGCTTTAATGGGCAGTGGGCCGGACTTCATAGAGATAGGAACCTTCCGAATAACTTCTCGCAAATTTGACACTTAATTAAATTATCGTTAATATCTCTACAATCTACTGATTTAGTCTCACCTGTAAGTATTTCGAGTGAAAACTAAATATGGGAAGAGGTGTATTAAACCCCTGAGCGATGAGATTTCTCAACAATAATTCATATCAAATAAATTTAAAGGTAAATAATTTTTAAATCCCCCAGGATAATTTTATGGCGACAGCAAGCAAAGCAGACAAAACTCAAGAGAAGGCCCAAGAAAAAGATAGGGCAGTTAAACTAGATATAGTAGAAGCCCCAGCGGTGGATGAACCAAAAGCGGAAGCGGTTAAGCTGGATGAGCCTGTAAAGGCCGATGCGCCTATCGAGGCTGAGACTGAGGTTAAGGCGGAAGTAGCTACAGAAACCAAAGAAGAAGCACCAAAGACCGCAGCTAAAACCACAATCACCCGTGGGGTAGCAGGTACTGCTAAACTCTCTCCAGTTAAGCCTTTTGGCAGCAGTGCGGTTAAGCCGATTACTGGTTTGGCCCAAAAAGATCAAATTTCTCCATCAACCTCTTTACGCGACCTGGAAGGTATGACCTTGGCAGATTTACGCAAGATGGGGACAGATTTGGGAATCAAGGATAGTAGTGAGTTGAAGAAAAGTGAATTGGTGATGACTATTCTTGAGGAGCAGATCCGTCGTGGGGGAAATATCTTTGCTGAGGGAGTTCTCGAAGTTATCAATGACACACATGGTATCTTGCGCACATTGAAGATGTTGCCAAGTGAGAATGATATTTACGTATCTGGTTCTCAGATCAAGAGGTTCAACTTGCGTGAAGGAGATTACCTTTACGGACAGGCTCGTGCACCGAAGGAAGGTGAAAGGTATCTGAGCTTGCTAAAGATCGAAGCTATCAATGGTGCGACACCAGATAAGGCCATTTCTCGTCCTTCGTTTCAGAGACTGACCCCAATCTTCCCAAACAAGCAGATCAAATTGGAAACGGATCAACACACACTCTCCACTCGTATCATTGACTTGGTAAGCCCTATTGGTAAGGGACAGCGTGGAATGATTGTTGCTCCACCAAAGGTTGGTAAAACTTGGATGTTGAAGGAGATTGCGAATGGGATTGCAACCAACCATCCTGAAATTCACTTGATGGTGGTGCTAGTCGGCGAGCGTCCTGAAGAAGTTACTGACATGGAACGATTTGTAAAAGGTGAAGTTGTAGCTGCAAACTTTGATGATTCTCCTGAGTCTCATGTAAAGATTGCAGAAATGTCTGTAGAACGCGCTAAACGCCTTGTAGAACAGGGAAGAGACGTAGTTATCTTGATGGATAGCATTACGCGTCTAGCTCGTGCTTACAACATTGTTACACCTCCTTCTGGACGTACATTGTCTGGAGGTTTTGACCCTGTGGCAATATACCCACCGAAGAAATTCTTTGGTGCAGCTAGAAACTTCGAAGAGGGCGGAAGTTTGACTATCATTGCTACGGCCTTGGTAGATACTGGAAGTAAGATGGATGAAGTGATTTTCGAAGAGTTCAAAGGAACTGGAAACATGGAGGTGAAACTAGATCGCCGTTTGGCCCAGAGACGTATCTTCCCATCTATCGATGTAACTCAATCACACACACGTAACGAAGATCAGCTGTTGAGTCCAGAGACTCTGTCTTCTGTCTGGAGAGTGATCCGGATGTTGGATACTCTAAAGAATGAAAAAGATATCAATCCGACGGACGTGTTGATCGAGAGGTTGAAAAAGACCAAGAGCAACGAAGATTTCCTAAAGACTTTACACGAGTCTTTCTAAAAGGGGAATCGTGGTATAATTGGGGGTATTAGGACTGCCCTAGAAAGGCGGAAATATGCTTAACCATAAACGACTTCTGCCCGGTCAAAACTTACTGAAATTCATCCTATCCTGGCCTGGATATTTAATCTGGCGTTTGAGACAACTAGGTCGGTTTGGCTTGGCTGCTGTAGATATTGTCGGGGCCAGTTTTTCTTCATCCAAGAAGCATTTGGTGAGTAGGATGTTCTGGGGACGAGGGTCTTTGTACAAATCCGTATTTCATATTAGCGTGTTTTCTGTTACGTCTTTGTTACTATTAAGTGGCTTATTGGGTAGGTATCTGACGAATACAAGTTCGGCGGAATCGTTGGTAATTGCTTATGGCCAGCAGACGAACACAGATTTGCTTGAGCAAGGCGGGAGTTTGAGTACCATCTTGCCGATTTCTCCAAATCAGACAAACTTCAAGATAATTCAGCACGTAGTGCAGCCCGGTGATACTGTGGATAGCATTGCTGCGCGGTATTCTGTAACCAAAGACACACTGAAGTGGTCAAATGAAAAGATTCTTAGCCCTTACAATGACAATGTTTCTGTAGGGGCTACTTTGTATATTCCAGAGATAAATGGCGTGCTGTATGAGGTGAGGGGTGGGGACAATATAGATAAGGTGGTAGCTCTGACCTTGGGGAATAAATTCGATATCATCGAGTTGAATGGTTTGGTAGGGCCGGAGTATAGCTTGGAGGGGAAGCAGAGGATATTTGTTCCAGACGGTAAGCTCCCACCTCCACCACCGCTTATCCCTATTCCAGGAGTGTACAGAGCGCCTTCGGGTGAGCCGTGTATCGATAGTGGAATTATTGGGGCTGCGATCGGTCACTTGCCTGCGGGTAGTTTCGGTGATCCTTTGTGTGCTTCATCTTGTCAGGGTTATGGATATTCAGCCGGTTTTTCTGCTTGGCATGGTGGGGTGGATTTGACTCATTACGGGTGTCCAATTCGCGCTGCTGGCGCGGGGAAGGTCGTATTTGCGGGCTGGAACTCTTTTGGGGCTGGGTACAGTGTAATTATTGATCATGGAGGGGGAATAACTACGCAATACATGCACGGAGATGGAAATATCTGGGTGCGTGTGGGGGATACAGTTTTCAAGGGGCAAGATATTATGTTTATGGGAAATACTGGGAATAGTTTTGGAACGCATTTGCACTTGACTCTGAAGGCGAATGGGGTGGTAATTGATCCAATTCCATATATTCCTGTACATTGGTACGGGAGGTAGGGGCCTATAGCTTAGTTGGTAGAGCGCCGCATTCGCATTGCGGTGACGCCGGTTCGACTCCGACTAGGTCCAAGAATCTGCTGCATTATTCTCAGATAATCTGTACAATAGGTATATGAACATATTGCTTGCATTTACGGTTTTCTTCGCTGTGCTTCTAATAGTTAGTTTAATTCTCTCTATAGTTATTATCTTTAGAAACAGGGAAGAGTTTCCCGGGGAGGAAGTGACTAGCGAAAGTGATGGCTTATCGAGTAGCGGAGGCTTCGGGTATCGAAGTATCCACTGGGGCAAAACTATTGAGAAGCGCTTTAAATTGACTCTCAGAATTCAGGATATCTGGGCGAAAGTAAAAACTGGTGATATGCGCTATGTGGTAATGTTGTCAGTGTGGGTTAGTTTTTTGGGTCTTCACCTGACTCTTTGGCCTAGTTTGTTTTTAATACTAATTGAGAACGGTGAAGTATTGGGTGGTGTTATTGTTGCTGCTTTCTGGTTTGTTATGCTGGTTCAGCTCCTTAGGGGGATATTCAGACGGGGTTAAGAAGATGTTTTAACATTCTCAAATAATCTGTACAATAGGTGATGGCAGATGCACCAAAAACGCCACCACCAACTAGCAAGGCAATAATCCCAATGGGGAGTCAATTAGATGATCCTGTGGCCGCGGGAGCGGCCACACAAAGCGATGATCCTTTTGCGAACCCTTCTTGGCTTGGTGGGGTAGATGGAGTGCAGCCAAAGATGGATGCTGATCCGACTACGCCTGGTGTAGATGTATTTGGCAGCAATATGAATGACGTAGCTGGCGGTGCAATACCAGTTCCGGGCGCAGCCCAGGGGGGGGATACGGCGCCGCAGGCGCCGGGTGTGCCAAATGCTGCGCCCGCAAATATCTCAGCCTCAGGGACCTCTACAGCCCCATCCGTAGGGCATACAATGCCTGCGGCCGACTTGTTGTCTGGGACTGTAGATACAGCTGCTAGTGCTGGAAGTCCAGATTCCGCAATTCCTATAGCTCCAGCCAATACACAACCTCTGCCAACTGCTGCAATTCCTGCTCAGGCGGCTGTTGATCCCGATTATAATCCCAATTCGCCTTTTAATGACTTTCCACTGGATAAAGCTGCTCCCGCTGGGACCTTGGCTGGGTTGAGTAGTGGTGGTGAGTCTGCTGATTCGGGGCAAGCCACACCTGTAGATGCTTTTGAAACTGTATCGCCGACTTCGGCACCCCTCAATATGCCTCCAGTGATTCCGGTGAATGTTCCGCCGCCGCTGCCTGTAACGCCTACCCTAGATGCTGGAACTCTTGCGGCAGCCGCTTTGGCTGAGCCGCCTGAACAAAAAGCGCTCAATAAGTTGGTGGACCAAGTTGTGTCTCCCAAGACTAGACGGAATATTTTGTTGGTGATTATTTTTATCTTGCTTGTCTTGGTTGTAATTTTGGCTTCTGCGGTGTTGTATTTTATGGTGAAAGGCCCAGTTGCTGTAACGATTGGTGACTTAGGTGGAACACAGAGTTCTAGTACTTCGACGACCACTTCAACTAGTAGTACAACTTCTGCGGCCACGACTTCGTCCGTGGCCGCAAATGGTCCTGCTTTGATAGCGTATTTTGTGGTCAAGGGCAACGAGTTGTCTCCCGGTGAAGAGGATAACTTCCCTGCTGATACGATTAAATTTGGAGAAGATTACTTTATTCCTGTAGAGCTAGGGACGGCAACGACTACTGATGTTGCTGTGCAGGAGGCGCTTAACGCTTTGTTTAAGATCAAAACAGCGCGCTACACAGACGCTGAATATGATAATTTCTTGTCGCGGGCAACACTTACTGCGAGCACTTCTCAACAGGGGGATGCAGAATCGGAGTTGGTGGTAGATTTGCAAGGGAATTTTGTGGTGGCTTCAACTGCGGATATTTCGTTTGCTAAGCAACAGATCGAACGTACGATTGAAAATTACGTATTTAATTACAAGGTCACTCTAAACGGCAGCGAGGCTGATTATATCTGTTTGGGTGACGAGGGCAGCGCAGAATGCGCTGCCGCAAAGGCTAACTAATCTATGGAACTTTTCGTGATTTTAATAATTGTCATGTGGTTGGTGATGACGGCTTGGTTTTTGTTGGCTTTGTTTCTCAGGAATAATTCTATCGTGGATATCGCCTGGGGTTTGGGTTTTGTGGTGGTTGCAGCTGTAAGTTATGTGTTTGTGCCTGATTCTGGTTGGCGCGGTTTTGCTCTGTTGGTGATGGCCACCTTGTGGGGGCTACGTTTGGCGAGTTACATTTTTATTCGTAACTGGGGGCGAGGTGAGGATTTTCGCTACCAAGCGATGCGTGAAAGATGGGGTAATGCGGTGATATGGAAAAGTTATGTTTATGTGTTTCTGCTGCAAGGATTTTTATTGTTGGTGGTGAGTTTGCCTGTGAGTTTGGGAATCATGTTTAGCCAGGGCGTAGATGCTCCTGTTGGTTTGCTTGAAGTGGCTGGGATTGTTATTTGGTTGTTTGGACTGGTGTATGAGACGGTGGCTGATTACCAGATGCTGGCATTTAAATCTGACCCAATGAATAAGGGCAGGATTATGCGTTATGGTCTCTGGAAGTTGTCTAGGCATCCAAACTACTTTGGTGAGATGGTGCTGTGGTGGGGTGTGTGGCTTTTTGCTGTGAGCGCGTCGCCTCAGGGGATTATGGCGATTATTGGGCCGTTGACGATCAATTATATGTTACTGCGGGTTTCCGGTGTGCCGATGCTGGAGGCTAAGTACAAGGATAATCCGGAGTATATGGCATATATTTCTACGACTCCGTCTGTACTGCCGCGACTGCGTTAGCTTGTGGTAAAATTCTCGCACTTTGGGCCTGTAGCTTAGCTGGTAGAGCGCTGCTATGGCATAGCAGAGGTCGTCGGTTCGAATCCGATCGGGTCCACCAAACTTCAAATTATCCTTCTCCACCTCCCATAGGGTGGGTATCCCAAATGCCTGAACGTAAGGCTTCTAACACTATTTGCCAGTAGCGGCTAAGCGCTGAAACTTCTGCTAATTTGTCTTCCCAGGCTTCTACTGAGGTTACTTTATTGGTAAATGTGGTGCCTAAGATCTGCCCTTCGGGTGAGAGCTGAATTAGTCGCGTGGATGTAGAAACTGTATCTGGATGGCCTGACACGACGAAAAAACCTGAGCATTCTAGTGCTATTAGGCTTGTTGGTTTGTCTTCGGTTGGAGGGATATGTGTGATCTTGTACGTAATCTTGTAGCATTCCAGCGGGTTATCTTTAAATCCAGTCCTGCGTTTTCTCCTTGTTCCATAACCTTTGTAGAGGAGATCATGAGGGTTGTAGGGTAGTCCGTATACAGTGAATTTGCTTTCATTAGAACTAAGGAAGTCGCATATATGTGGGGGAAGGATGGCTTGGTTGACTTGTTTGAGTCTATTGAGGATAACACTTGAAAACATATCGAATGTGGGTAAACCACGGCGGTTTGGTTCGCGTACGGAGAGTTCCAGGGGTATATCGTAAATGATTTGCTCAATGCCTGTGGTGGGGTCTGTGTTCTGTTCAAATGTGACAATGTTGTCAGGGGTGATGCTGTGGGTGAGCTCAAACCCCGTAGTTTGTGGAATCTGTGTAAGCATGGGGAAATTGTAGCATTTAGTTGTAAAAAGGGAGCAACATTACCTACCATGAAGAGTATACATGATAAACAATGTGGCTCCCCCACACCGCACTGGGTGTGGGGCCGCCCTGCCAGTAGCAGGACGGATTACTGAGCGTTTCATTAACTACTGCTGCCAATCCTGAAGGGGGTTTTCTACCCCCCATGCAGCAATCAGTGCCCACTCTTCTGGGGCGGTGGGCATCGAAATGTCACCGTTTACTGCGTATGGACCGAAATGCCCACCATTTTCCGTGGGGAACTTGTATTCATGAGACGCGAAGCTAATGTTTGCCGCCTCACGCCCCTCACTCCAGAACACAAGGTCTACGCGAAATCCGCTCTCTGTGGGTGAAACCTTCCATGCGGAAACATTTTTACCGCTATAACCAGCAGTGTAGATGCTGCTTGAATAGCGGACGTCAAAGAAAGGCGCTTCACCAAGCATTAGGTAGAACCAACCCTTCGGTCCGGCCATGAGTAAGATGTTCCCTTCCTGCTGCTGGAATTGAATCTCGCCGAGATTCTCATACAGGTGAGATTCGACGATGCGCACGTTTTCACCGAAAGTGATTTCTAAGCTGCCATCTTCGTTGATGGTGTAAGTGAAGCTGGGTCCCGTCGGTTCTTCAGTGGCCTCCTGTGCATAGACCGGAATGGCGGAAAATACCGCGATTAACAGAACGATGGGGAGCAATGCTTTTTTAAGCATGATTGTTTGGCCCTCCTGGCCTTTGTATATATACGATTGCTTTGGGAGCCTTTTCTAAATGATCAGGACCTCCCTCGGCGCGTTTTGGCGGCGGTACCGACAAAACGCGCGAGGCAGGTTGATTTCTAGAAATCATGCTTCAGTAGTTTTTAATAAAGCTCAGTTTTCAAAGAGCACCTAACGTTAACTACACTGAGATTGCTCTCACGTAGAGCAGTATATTTTGCAATATACTGAGTTAGTGTCTGTTGTCTATTCCGTTTCCGGAATAAGACTAAAAAGATCGTAATAAATAATGAATTAACACTAATTTATTACTCCTATAGTATATATGAATAATATAAGGATGTCAATCTATGGGGTATATATGTGGTTTGGGGAAACCCTTATGGGTAAAGTGTTATCACGAATCTAGGTGTTATAAATGTCCAAGAAAGGTGCATTTTAGAAGCTCAATCCCTGCCAGCCAAATTGCCGTAAATCTACAAGATATTCGTCATTTACTTGGACATTTTCGCGTAAAAGCAGCTCACGCTGGAAATCCTTAATATCAGCACTATGCCCTTTGATAGACAAGTACCCGTGCCTATTCACAATCCGCCACCAGGGAATGTGGCTCTCTTCCATACCCAAAGAGGAGAGGATACCCCCAACTATCCGGCCGGCTCGCGGCGAGCCGGCCAGTGCAGCAATTTGTCCATAAGTCGCTACCTTCCCAGCAGGCACCTGCTGGACAAAATCCAACACTAAATCTCGAAAGTTTGGGGAATCTTTAGACATTTAAA
>JAEUSD010000024.1:0-2831 GCA_016788825.1 Candidatus Doudnabacteria bacterium
TTTGCTTTTTTTGAAAAAGTCAAAACTTCAATAGATTTTTTTTGAAAATAAATTTAATCATCAATTTTGTATTTCTTTAAACAATATTTGACATTCAAATTAGGAAAAAAACGCCCCCAAAGCAATCATCATCAAAAACAAAACCAATAAAAAGAAGTTTTTTGGCCTACGCATATCTAACTATATAAACTTACTCCGCTGACGCTTCCCTATCCTCAGTAGCCAATTCGGCTAAAGTAGGAAGCACTGTCTGTAACAAAGCATTGATAAGACTAGCATCACTTCGGTCCGAGATATTCAAAAGCCTCAAAGCTCCTACAACATCAACATCCGAAACCTTCAACAAGTAAGTTAGCCCGTTAAACCTAAACACCAAAGCAGTCTCTTGCTCTCCAGAAAACCGTGTAGCATCGACCTTATTTCCGTCAACCGTAAGATCAAACTTTTCACCTTCAACATTTAAGTCACTTCCAACCTTAGCAGTTAGATCGTTTACGCCAACTTCAGTCTGATATATCTCCACCTGGAAGCTAAACGACTGCTCAATATTTCCTCGTGATTTGAATGCCAAACTCAACAAGTACTGACCTTGTTGCACTTGCTCATCCACACCGCTTGAGAACTTCAGCAGTTTCACCAAATCCTGTTGACTAGCATAGAAACTCGGAGCACCCAGATACGATTTTGCTGTCAGATCTTCAAGCAAAACAGAGCTAATCTCTGTCAGCTCAATTGAAGCAGCATCGGGCAAGATCAATGGAATCTTCAATTCTGAAATTAAGTTCGTGTAATCCTCAACCGACACCCCATCTTCTCTGGGGAAGATCAATACTGGCGCATCGTATTCAAATTCAAATATTTCAGCCACCTCCTTTTTATCAATTGTTTCCGTTTCTTGTTCGATCAGCAAACGTCTCAACAAGTTTGCACTAGTCACAGAACCAAGATACCGCTCCTCCGAAAGCACTTTGAAACTTTGCTTCTCAATTTTCAGGATGCTAACTAAGTCAATACTCGCATCTTCAGACTGCGTCGCAGAGGCAACACTAATATCGCACTCAATAGATTTCTTGGCTTGCAAAACATATACTTCCTGCCCAGAATTATCCTTTTCCAAGCTCACGATCACACCTTCACCAAAGAAATCCACTGCTAAGTCTGCTACAGCTGCGGCGTCGAGCGTAGAAGACGTAGACTCGGCAATGGTCTCCGGGACCATTGCCGCCAAAGAAGTTGTCGCGCTCGACGCCGCAGCAGAACTTGCAGAGGTCGAGCTTATCACTTCAGTAGACGGAGACTTCACCAATGCAGCAAATTCACCACCTTTATAATGCAAAACCCCCTCTTCGGTAACGAGATAATAATCAACTAACTCCCGATCTTTGTCATAAGTCGCCGTCTTGGTAAGCGTCACTTCCTTATCCAAATATTGATACTGTTCAAATTCGGCTGCTGTCAGGCCTTCAAATTGGGCACACTTAGCCTGCGCAGCCCCCAGCTCTACCTTGTTTCGGACATAACTGTAGTTAAACTTTTTCGCTGCCTCATACTCACGTTCACGAGAAGTTGTAGTCGAGGAAGTTGTGTTGCTAGTAGGTACCACTTGTTCTGTAGGCAGCTTGGCAACTTCGATCAATGTTTGAGGATTATTCGCAAAAATTTCAGTCAGCACCTGCTTGGCCTCTTCATCGGGCAAAGCTTGAGTCGGCACAATAGTTGTATCTACAGGCCTCAACAAAAACACCCCGACAAATACTGCTAGTACAGAGAATAACAAAATCCCCCCCAAAGCCTTATTCGAAAGGAAATTCCACATCGAAGGACCGGCGGCGGAGACCTGCTTGGTATAGTCTACTGCCTGGTTGAAAGCGGCTTCTAGCTCCGCAGCGTACTCAGGATTCGGCTCCGCCGCCTGATTGCTCAACTCAGCCATTAGGCTATCCAATTCATCTTCTTTTTTGATATTTTCACCTTGTTGCATAAGTATTTAGTCTAATTGGGATACTGGCAGGGTTTCTGCATAAATATCCATATTATTAGTCGGAGTTGGTATACCAATTAGCAGCTCTTTTAGCTTCTTTATTGCTCGATTTTGAGTAGTTTTGACATAACTCATATCCTTACCCATCTTATCGCAAATTTCGCTTAATGTAAGCTTTTCGATAATTCGCATCCTAATTATCTCTTTTTGTTGCTCAGGAAGCTTATCCAGCACACGCAAGATCTTTTCTTCTGGGGTCAGACTACTCTCTTGTTGGACAAAATCTTCTACATCCTCTTTTTCAGCCATATGCTCAACCTCCAAACCCGTTTGTGGCAAGGTATATTTCTGGCGCAGATATTCTTGTAGCTTGTGGTATGCCACACCGTATAGAAATGATTTCACATTTCGCACCTCATCTGTTTGGCTTTTTTCGGCAAATGCCAAGAATGTATCGCTGGTAAGGTCTTCTGCAGCTTCAACTGATAGTAGCTTAAAGTAGAAGTATTTATAAATCGTCTTAAAATATTGGGAATAAACGGTATTCAAGTTTTGATTTGAATCAGTTGCCATCACTCAGTATACAAGTTACTTGATCCCAATTACAGCAGGAAGTCTTTTGCTGTCGCCAAAGCTAAATTCTGCTAAATCACGGACAAACATGGCCGTTGAGGTGCCCCCATCAAGGTTGATAATGTTGATTGTTTTGTCCTGGAAGGCAGGAAATGCAAGGATTTTCTCGGCTAGTTTCAATAGATCAAAGTTGCTGCGAGTAATCACAAAAAATTTCTCACCTGTATCTGTAAAACCCATCAAAGTACGCAGGTATCGGCCGGCCCCGTTTATGGAC
>JAEUSD010000024.1:2841-14423 GCA_016788825.1 Candidatus Doudnabacteria bacterium
TCAGCTCGGATTGGATCTTGCCGTCTTTGACGACCAAGGGGCCGGTCTGAAACAATGTATATTTCTCATCAGCATAATCCTTCGTCTCAAATGTTCTTGCCGGCAAAAACTCTAAGACTGTAGTCTCCTCATTGTAAACTACGATATGTGTAAGTTGGTTGTCGTTCAAAGCAATTTGGTATTTGGGTTCACCTTTGATCTGCAATAATCCGGAATATTCAGCGTCTATGTAGGAACCACGGAAGTAACCCCCATTTACAACCATAGAATAGCCGTTTAGATTGGCCTGCTCACGCAAGCTGGCAGACTCCTCCTCCGTGAAATCTATGTATAGCGGGCCTGAAAAGGTCACTAACTGAATAGTGCGTGCATTGTCGTAACACAATGTAAAACTCGATAAATTCTTGCATAAATCTGGCTGATTGGCCGTTGTATCTTGCTGGGACAGCAGAGTTTCGTTCACCAGGGTTATCCCCCCTACAAGTAGTCCCCCAATCACAATGATTATGAATAGTAGTTTTATTCTCGACATAGGTGTTAATTATAGCAGCACTTGTTTATGCGGGACGTTCGTTGGATGTATGGGCACCAAACTCTGCACGTAATGCTTGGATCACTTTGTATAAGAATGGGTCTGAGTCTGTAGACTGGTTGCGTGTAAACACTGCTGCTGTAATAGCTGTAAGCGGGACGCCCAAATCTAGTGCTTCTTGGCTAGCCCACAGGCCCGTGCCCAAACTGCCTATTTCTGGCTCCGTTTTGTCCAGTTCAGGATCCTGCTCCAGTGCTTTACGAATAAATGAAATGAGCCGGCCCTCGATGATGCTACCATGTTCCCAAACTTTGGTAAGTGCCACTAGATCTGGATGAAAGGGCGATTTCTTAAGCAGGTTGAGTCCTTCGGCAATGGATTGCATCATGCCGTACTCGATGGCATTGTGAACCATTTTGACGTAGTGGCCTGCTCCGCTGGTCCCGAAGTAGCCGAGGCCTCCTGGTTGCGCGATTTGCGTAAGCAAATCGCGCACTTTCTCATAAGCGTCTGCATCTCCTCCGACCATAAGACATGGACCTGTTAGAGCAGACTCGACTCCTCCACTCACCCCACAATCTAGTAATTTAACTTGCATCTGATTCAGCTTTTCTGCACGCGCTTGTGTATGTTTGTAAAATGAATTTGCACCATCAACTACAATATCTCCAGGTTTTAACAGACCAGATATACCTTGTGCACCAAATAGAATTTCGTCTATTGCATCTCCCGCGCTCACCATCAACCACACCAAAGCAGGGCTATCCGTACGGTTTTGAAACAGCTCGGGAAGGGAAGAAAATACATTTAGTCCTTTTTGTTGAGCTTGGGTTCTTTTTTCTTCAGAACGATTCCAAGCACGCAGGGTAAACCCCTTATTTTGCATATTTAGGGCCAAATTAAGCCCCATATTTCCTAAACCGAGAAAATATACATCCATGTCTAAAGCCTATCGGACTCAACCAGTTTTGGCAAGCATTAAATTGACTTATAGTTGCGTTACTGACAAAATGATTTTATGTTGGAACTGCAAACTTTATCTCCAAAACTGATCTCGGCCTTAACCCCGGCAGCGACGGAGGGGTTAGAAGCTTTGTTCAACGACCTAAACTCGCTGCCGTTTGTGAAAATCCTCCAGGATTCAACTAGTTTAGTTTCCGAGGCAGAAAGAATGCTGGAAAGCGTTTCTTGGGCAGAACACTTGGTGACTGTAGGGATCGGTGGCTCTGACCTTGGAGGTCGGGCTATCCAGATGGCTTTGGACCATGGCCGTTCAGATATGGAGGTGATATTCTTCGGCGAATCCACCGATCCAGCCGCTCTAGATGATCTACTTTCGCGAATCGACCTTGAGTCTACTGTGTTTAATTTTGTGTCAAAGTCTGGGGGAACTGTAGAAACGATGGCTCAGTACTTCTACCTAACTCAACTTCTTCGCGACCATACCGATGATTGGAAGAAACATGTGGTAGTTACTACGGATCCGACAGAAGGCTTACTGCGCAAAGAAGTTAACGAGCATAATCTCCAAAATCTAGTCATCCCTACTGACTTAGGCGGCCGATTCTCGGTGTTATCGCAGGTTGGCATATTCTCGGCCGCCGCCATGGGTGTGGACGTGAGAGAGTTGATGTTTGGAGCTCAGCGTGTTCAACAAGAGACTACGGACCTGAGGTTGAAGTCGGTGGCCGCTGAGATCGCCTTGTGGCAATACAATCTGTACGAAAAAGGAATCGAAGCGGCTGTGATGTGGACTTACGGGCACCGGCTCACCGAATTTGGCCGCTGGTGGCGGCAATTGTGGGCCGAGTCGCTAGGCAAGCAAAACTTGGGCATCCTCCCAATTGCCGCCCGTGGACCTGCCGACCAACACTCCCAATTGCAGTACTATACGCAAGGCAGACTACAGACGGGGTTTACTTTCTTGACACTTGAAGAGTCGCCCTCGCAACACATAATTGAGAAAGTCAGCATTCCTGAGTTTGATTATCTGCGCGGCGAGGACTTTGCACATATTTTGAAAGTGGAGGCAGACGCGACAGCTCAGAGTCTGGTCGAAGCAGGTAAACATGTACAAAAGCTGACACTCTCACATCTCGACGCCGAAGGTCTAGGTGAACTTTTCATGACCTACGAATTAGGTGTCGTAATCTTGGGTAAGTTATTTGAAATCAACCCTTTTGACCAACCTGGAGTTGAAGACAGCAAGCGCAAGATCAAAGAATCGTTGTCTGCTTAACACCATCCGGCATCACACAGACTGGCAACATTCGTTCCTATAGAATATTTTTGTGGCATCAAGTCATTCATAAATTGGCGCAAGTTTTGGGTGATTCGCCACTGCGCTTCGACTTCTGCTTGAGAAACGAAGAAAGAATGCTGGCGCTCAAAGGCAGAAGTTAGCACATGCTGAAATTCATCAGTCTTTTTCTCAGCAAGGAGGATATGTCCCCCCGAAGGCTCAATCCCGAGCCATATTGCCTCGCCGAATGGGGGCTTTGGATTGCGCAGCTTAATGGTCAATGAAACATCTTTACGATCCAAAGCCTTTCCGGTGATCACGCGGAACTTAACACCCTGCCAACGCGCACTGCTGGATGTGAGTTCGAGAGCCAGAAACGTCTCAGTGCGCGAGTTAGGAACAACATCAGGCAATTCTAGGTATCCGATGTATTGCCCTGTCCTCACACTATCAGGCACAATCGATAGGGATTCGATAAACTCAAGTTTACTTTCATCTGTGCCCCCCACTGCGCATAAAGCTGCCAGGATTTGCAGAATATGACTTTGAAACCAATCCACAGCCATACCTCGTGAATCAAAGTATTGCGAACGGCCCTCCAAGGTGAGCGCTTCGCAAGCATTTAGCACAACTTCTGCAATAGACTCCTTGTTCAACATCGAAAAAAGCACTTCATCCACAGTAGGTATCTGGTCTAGACCGATCATGCTGTCTTTGTGGAGATAATGATCATTGCGCATCACATTCTGCTCACCAAACATACTCTCCAGATCCGCAGATAGTTTTTGAGCGGTAGCAACATCTTCCCCCACAGGTTTTTCAACTATCACTCCCATACTTCGATTTTGAATTTCGGTGCGATAGTTTGAAAATAATTGAATGGCATCCTTTTGCCCTTCAGGGCCAATAGCCATGTACAAAAGGGCTGAATGCTGTGCAAATTTGTCATCGAGTAAATCCAGAACTGCTTGAAAACTAGCAGGTTGAGCATAGTCTATCTGGACATAGTCCACACTGAGGTTGCTTAAGTTTACTTTGACTGGGTGAGGCTTAGCAGTTGTGATTACCTGAATATATTCTGAAGTGGAAAGCGGTTTTCGGCCTGTGGCGATCAGAGAAATGTCTACCCCGGTACTTCGCAGCCCACTGATCGCCGGGATGACTTTCAAGCGCGACAGGTCCCCTGTCGCGCCAATCAAAATAACTACATAGGGTTTCTGCTGCATGCTCTATCTTAAGCGAAAAACTGTGCAGAGACAAATTGTGTTTATTATCGGTGAGTTTTTCTGTATGCTGAAGCATGCAGATTTTTATCGACTCAGCCGATCCAAACGAAGTACGCCAAGCATATGCAGGAGGATTATTAAGCGGCGTAACTACAAACCCTAGCTTGGCAGGGAAAAGCGGCAAGCCATATGCCGAAACCGTCACTGAAATACTGAACATCATAGGCCCCGAGGACTCATTAAGTTTAGAAACAATCGCCACTGAAACTGCCGGAATGGTGTCCGAGGGTCAGAGACTGAGCCAGCTCGACCATAGAATTGCAGTTAAAGTCCCCGCGACGCCAGCAGGCATTCAAGCTACGAAAATATTGAGTTCTCAAGGAATCAAAGTAAACGTAACTTTGGTGTTTACCGCAAACCAAGCCCTGGCGGCGGCTCTGGCAGGGGCACATTTTGTGTCTCTCTTCGTAGGCCGCCTGGAGGACAAGCGACAAGGAACCGGGATTGAGCTCGTGAAAGAAGTACGTCAGATTTTCAACAATTACATGCTAGCTAGCCGTATCCTGTTCGCAAGCGTACGCAAGGTTCAGATGATTGCAGAAGCAGCCAAACTAGGGGTTGATGTGATCACAGTACCGAAGGAAATTTTAGATCAAATGCTCAACCATCCTCTCACCACTTCTGGGCTTAACAAGTTCTTACAAGACTGGGAAAAATCTAAGTTACAACTACCAGGCTAATTATGCCAGTAATCGTTGTTCCAACTCTTCGCGTGTGACTTTGTAGACAACCTTCTTTTGCCCCTGGCGGAATTCACGTTCTTCAAGTAGATCAGCGAAGTCTTTGCGTAATGAGGCAACTTCCTCAGGATTTAGGTGGCGTTCGAGCTTGAGAGCACGTTCAATCGCATGCTTCTTTACAGCAAGCTCGAACGCCTCCATAGTACTATCTATACTCGCACCGCGACCACGCTCTTTGCCTTTGGGGTCAACCTTAATCACAAAATCGGGGGAATCAGCATTCTGCACACGTACTACCCGCACCATTTCTTGCTTTGGCTTTTTTACACCTGTGGCAATACATGTACGGATAGGTACGTGTTTAGTTTGCATTGGTTTAATCTAATTTCAAAGCAGCTTTAATCTCTTCAATTGCCTTGGGACCTACACCTGCAATTTTCTCACCGGCTTCAATCTTGGCCTGCAAATCAGCAGTTGTGCTAACTCCGGCCTTTTCCAAAGCACTGATTGTGCGAGCAGCCAATCCCAAAGCTTCAAACTCGCTTTGTTCAGAAGCTTCTACGGTCTCTTCTTTTTTAGCTTCATCTTTTCCAGAATCCGCTTTGGGAGCGCCACCTGCTGCCTCAGCATCAAGCTCGAATTTGCTCTTTCCACCAGTTTCACCGAAAGATTTCTGACCTTGGATGTCGATCTTCCAGCCAGTCAACTTGTTGGCCAAGCGAGCATTTTGCCCTTCACGTCCAATTGCCAATGACTGATATTCATCATCCACAAGCACGAGTGCCTGTCTCTCAACTTCGTTGATAATTCTGACTTCAAGTGCAGCAGCAGGGCGGATTGCATTCCCAATATAGGTTTGAATGTCTTCATCCCATGGGATGATATCTATCTTCTCTTCCCCTTTGTTGGTACGCAATTCGTTTGTGATTGCATTTATTCTGGCTCCACGTTGTCCGACACAACTTCCGATTGGGTCGACCCCTGCGGCATTTGACCTTACAGCAACCTTGGAACGAGAACCAGCTTCACGAGCAATCCCCATGATCTCAACGGTTCCAGAAGAAATCTCAGGAACTTCCATCTCAAACAACGCTCTTAAGAAATTTGGATCTGTGCGAGAAACGATCAAAGTCTTACCTTTGGCATCTTCTTGGATTCGCTTCAAGTAAACCTTAATTCTGCTTCCAGATTGGTAGAATTCAGACTGGATCTGATCCTCTGGTGGAATTTTGGCAATCGCACGATAAATTTCACAGATTACATTTCCTTCACGGTCCATACGCTGAATGACAGCTGTGTCCACTGTACCGATCTTGTCGGTGAATTGACTATAGATAGCTTCCTGCTCTGCTTCTTTGATCTTTTGCATTACAACTTGACGAGTGGCTTGAGCAGCAATACGTCCGAAGTCTCCAGTGTGAGTAATTTCTACCAACACATGGTCACCAAGCTTAAGCTTTGGTTGGATCTTTTTCGCGTCAGCCAAAGATATCTGACTAACAGGAACAGTTACTTCGTCTACAACTTTTTTGTCAGCATAGACCGCAATACGAGAATCTTCAGCATCAATCTCTACTTGAATAGAAGCACCTTCATTTTCTGGAGATTGAGTGATAAAAATTTGCCTAATCCCCTCTTTGATTGCATCCAAAACAACATTTACATCTATTCCTCTTTCTGCGGCAATTTGCTTTACTGCACTTATGAAATCAGTGTTCATAGAATTTGAATAATAATTATTTGGCAGAAAAAAATGAGCCACTACAGCCCATTTCTCAACGCTTAAGTATAACACATTAAGGTGCTAAAATGAATCTGTGATACCTGATACAAACGCTGAAAAGAAACAACTTTCACTCATCTCCGAGGAGAAGTTTTCTTGGAAAAAACTGCTCGATCGTTTCAAGTATGAAGTGAAAAGGCGCGAGCAAGAGATCGAGCTGATGCCTTTTTGGAGGGGATTGGGAACTCCATTTGCAATTGTTACATCGATTGCGGTGTTCATCATGGCATTCATTTCTCAGTTACTAAACTTCAGTAACTTAGGGCCCACCATCCCATTTTTCTATAATTCTTCAGAAGGTCGATGGGCCACAGGAGTAGAAAAATCGGTGATCTTGTTTCTGGCAATTGGCTACGCAATCGTGATCACCATCGTAATGCGGTTGGTGTTTGAGATATATAAATCTGATCACCGCCTAAGCCAAACACTTAGCTGGGTGACCGCCATTATTAACGTACTTATCTTGTTTGCCCTCGGGCAGCTCATACTGTTAGCCAAAGGTTAGAATGCCAGATTTTGCTTCTATATTCACAAACTTACAACCTTACCTCGGGTACTTAATATTCGGGGTTTTGGTAGCACTGTTGATCACGCCACTTATCGGGAAACTGGCCCTGTATATCGGGGCGGTAGATTTACCAGCACATCTGCGTAACCGCGGAGACAAAACTACAGAACGCCGCATACATGACACAATCACGCCAAAACTAGCAGGGCTAGTTTTGGCTACCCCCGTGATCCTTATTTTGTTATTCAACAATGGTTTGCACAATATCCCCTGGGGAGTGATCGCCGGAGGGGCTTTGATGTTAGTAGTCGGGATAATCGATGATAAATTTGAACTCTCAGGCAAGCAGCAACTTGCAATGCAAGCTGTCGCCGCCGCCTTGGTCGTCTTGTCGGGGCTCAGCATTAGCTTCGTGCAAGTCGGCGGCATCAGATTGGACTTCGCCCAATTTTCGACCAGCCTCGGTCTTGATCCTTTGCTTATCCCTGGAATAATTACGATCTTGTGGATAGTCGCTCTGATAAATTTTATCGGCTGGTCGGATGGTGTAGATGGTGTGCATGGTGCACTCACAATTATCGCCACCCTCACTATGTGGTTTATTGCAACTAGAGTCGAAGGGCTCCCTTCTAGTATCCTGGTTTTGGTGGCATTAATCTTGGGATCAAACCTAGGTTTCTACCCCTACAATCTTTTCCCGGCCAAGATCTTTTATGCCGGATCGGGGACAAACGTCAATGGATTTTTCTTGGCCGTAGGCTCTATCCTGGTGACCGCCAAACTCGAAACTGCTGTAATTCTACTGGGACTTCCAATCTTTGACGCCTTATTGGTAATTGCCTTGCGTACCAAAGCTAATCCCGAAGTTTTAAAGAACCCACTTAAGATTCTAGCCATCAGCGATCGTAACCATCTACACCATCGTCTGCTAGATGTTGGGTATTCGAAACCTACGGTTTTGCTTATTGAGCTTAGCTTAATGTTGATCTTGTGTTTTATTGCTTTATTCGTCAGTGGTTTGGAGTCTGCCACGGCACTCCCACTTGTGGGAAGCTTAACCTTGGTTGTGATTGCCTTCAGTGTTATTTCTATTGGTAAAAAGAAGGCGGAAAGAATTAAGCTGCAAGCGGAGTTGGAGGAAAAAAGTAAGCCTCAGATTGAAGTGAAATTTGTTGAACATAAAGAAGATTCAAATGAAAAATTCACCTATTAAGATTACCCAAAAGCCTGGCCAGATCTTTATTCGACGGTCAAAGAATAGTAAATATATTGTCGAATATCATCGTGAGAAGTGTACGGGGATCGGGATTTGTGCCGAGATTGCTCCAAATACTTTTGTGATGAATACAGACAATAAGGCCGACCTCATTGAGTTACCAGAAACGGAAGATACTGATGAACAGATTTTGGCTGCAGCGCAATCTTGCCCTGCTCTTGCTATTTTTATTCGCGATAGCGAAACTGGTGCTTTGATTTTTCCCCCTCCTGAACTAGCGCCTGATGCTTAAAATTACGGACCTTGTTGTACAAACAAAAGATGAAGGGAAGCAGATATTGAATGGTGTTAGCCTGAGCCTATGCCCAGGAGAAGTGCATGTTTTACAAGGCAAAAACGGGTCAGGCAAGAGTACTCTCGCGGCCAGCGTAGCTGGCCATCCTAACTTTGTGGTGACGGGGGGAAAGATCGAAATGATTGAGGAGCGGTATCCGAAGCATATTCAAGAAAAGCTGGGCGTCCCCGATACCGCTCACTTTGAAATCCAAGGCCTGCCTGCGGATAAACGTTCCTTGGCCGGGATTTTCTTGGCGCATCAGTATCCACTCGAGATTCCAGGCCTAGACTTCTTGCAATTCCTGCGTCTTGCTTACAATCAGCACAAAGAAAATCCCTTGCCAGTCCATAAATTTCGTAAGCTGGTCCAAGAAAAAGCTGCGCTCATCAACTACCCACTTAAATTGCTTGAGCGCAACTTGAATACTGGCCTCTCCGGAGGTGAAAAGAAGAAGACCGAGGTACTGCAAATGGCGATTCTCAGCCCGCGCTACGTGATCTTAGATGAAACTGACTCTGGATTGGATAAGCACGCTATCCACGATGTGTTCACAGGGATCAACGCACTGCGTGAAGCGCTGCCAGAGATGACTTTACTAGTGATTACCCACTACGACAGGGTATTGGAGTACTTGAAGCCTGATCAAGTTCATACACTCGAAAACGGGAATTTAACAGTTAACTAATTCTTAAAACATAGCTATGGACATCACCACTTTAATCGGAATCGCAGGCGCAGGGATCGTCTTATTCGCATTCATCAAAGTTCAGCTGCGCCACTGGACCCCAGAAACTTGGCATTTCGACTTCTTCAATTTCCTAGGCTCAGCTCTGCTCGTAGTTTACGGCTACCTCCTCAGCAGCTGGCCGTTTGTGATACTGAACTTAGTTTGGGCGGCGTTCTCGTTGAAGGATCTAGTGAGAAGAAACAACTAACTTTCCACCTCTCGTACATAACTTTCCAATTGCACCTCATCAATCCTGATCTGAAAAACTTCATCAAGCATGCTTATTATTAATTGAGGATCACCGTAGATAGATCCTTTGCGAGCTACACGATTATCAAGATTCACCCTGAGTTCATCACCTATTTCCAAATTCAACTTCCGCATGTAAATATACTCTACCCAATTAGAGGCACCACTTATCAAACTGTCATTCCACCTTGTCTGGAAATTAGCGAAGTCTTGGTCCCTTAATTCTTTTGCCCACCACCACAAGTAAGCTGCAGTGCCAGGGCCAAGATCCTGCACCAGTGTTTCAAGATTCCCCCTATTTATCCAATCTGTGATACTCTTCTTTGAAAGGCTAATTTCCCTCCACAGACTAAGTAACCTTACTAAATTAGGCAGAGCATCTTTACGCTCTACAATATCGCTCATTCTTTTAGTAACTTCCGCACTAAATACACCTGTTGCCTCATCTCGACTTCTGAATTCTGCAAAAGTACTTGGATCCCCCCATTTATCTGCCAACGCTTCATCCAATCTGAATGACTTCCCGTGTATCACTACGTCTTTATACTTCTCAAATAAACCAACCAGTAACAACATAGCTTCCTCTTCTATATTGGGGTCTGATGCTAAATTCTTTATCCGCTCAAATAAGAGTTTCTCTTCCTCTAGGTCATCTTTTTGCATTTGGGTGAGAATAGCCCTTCTTTCATTTACTGATTTTTGATACTCTTCTTCTGAAGGAAGTCTCGACAGTAATGCTTTAATAACAGAAGCCTTATCCACAGAACTATCATTAGCTAGCAAGGATTCCATACTATCTACTACTACACATAATGCAACCTTTCCTTCATCAACCGCATCAAAGTGCTTATTGAAAGCCCTTATGTAGGCATCAGTTAGATGTCTATCCGGATTATAGGCAGAAACATACTGGTAATCTCTTAATCTTCCCAGGGAAGTCTTACTAGCTCGTAAGCGACTGAGCACCTTCGGAAGCAGGTTATAGATTTGTATTGGTAAAACGTAATAGTGTATCTCTCCTTCCAGATAAGATCCTGGTTTCATAAACTTAGGAAGGTTTAATAGTTCAACACCGCCATTTTTCCCAACAGCAATTAATAGAAGTCCTTTATTGTCAAAACCTTCCTGATTAAGAATTTTACCAGCATCTATATCATTTGTAGGGTGGGCATTAATTTTAATCGCACGCCCAATCAGATGAATTGCGTCCGCTAAGGAAGGCGATACAAGCTCAGCTTCATTGAATTTCTTTAGAAGCAACTCTATTTGAGTTTCTTCATCCGGAGATTTGGGTTCAAACCCATACCAATCGATCATTGTTCAATATCTAATACATATTCCTTACTGACAATAAGCCTTACTGGAGAATAGCTAAATAATGGACCAACCTTTGATACCAGTCTCATCAGGCACTGGTGGCATATTCAACCCTTCTCTATTCCTTGTATATCTGGAGATTTTTTCGTAAGTGGTCTCTTGGTCTATCTTTCCACCATCCTGTGAGAATTGTAGACATTTCAAGATAAAATTCCGGTCAATATTACCTACCTTATCTGGGATAACCATCACTTTCTTTAACTCATCGACAGGTAGAACGAATTCGGAATCCGGAGCGCTCCCAGATTCGAATAGATAGCTAGAAAGACGATCAGTGCAAATATCTACATAAGAAAGTTTACCTGAATAACTGGCCCAAAAAGGTAGTGCTATCCCCTCAAGTGAGTTGGTATAAGATGGATTGGTCTTCTCTTCTCCTGGCCGGTTCCCCCTCCATAATCTGGTATATCCTTCCTGGACTGGGCTAAGTGCCGATTGAATAACTTCGCTTAAATAAAGCAGTACCTGCAACCTCGGAGACCTACTTGTTGAAAAAGTTTTTAATTTATCCAGCAACTCTTGCAAATCCAGAGGCGTAGCCGTCCGTGTTTTCAAAAGTAAATCATCTTCGCCAGCGACCGCATGGCATTCAATAACTTCCTCAAACTGCACAACCTTTTTACCCGCATCTCGGCAACTGAGTTT
>JAEUSD010000025.1 GCA_016788825.1 Candidatus Doudnabacteria bacterium
TATTGACTGGCAACCGGATGCCTTGGTTTGGTATGTGGATGGGATTGAGCGTTGGCGTTTTATTGATGCAGCCAATATTCCGAGCGAACCAATGTACTTGCTCCTTAACCTTGCTGTAGGCGGAGACTGGCCCGGCCCGCCGGATGCTTCGACAATATTTCCAAGTTACTATGAGATTGACTACGTGCGAGTTTGGAAACATTAGGAACGGATTAACTAAGAATGTCTATATTAATTACCCGAATTCAAAAATACACACCTATTGCCAGATTAATAGAGCATTTGCGTGACCCACTATATCGCAATGGGTATGCATTGGTTTTTAGCTCAGGAGCGACTTCTGCGCTTGGCATGGTGTATTGGATGGTAGCGGCACGAACTTACACTGTTGAGGTTGTCGGCTTGAACTCAGCGGTAATTTCAGCCATGACCTTTCTGACTCATTTAGCTGTGTTTAATATGATGAATGCCTTGAATCGCTTCCTTCCAAATATGAGTTCGGCTGTTGCAAGACGTATGATAGCCTACGCTTATCTTATTAGTTCGATAGCGGCCCTGGTCTTTAGCCTGGTCTTTCTTCTTGGCATAAGTGCTTGGGAGCCTGAGCTTGATTTTCTTAGTTCCAGCCCGTCCACTATTCTGTGGTTTACCGGCGCCACCATGATCTGGTGCATCTTTGTCTTGCAAGACAGCGCTTTGACTGGCTTGAGACAGGCCATTTGGGTGCCCGCTGATAACCTCCTTTTCGCTTTGGCGAAGATCGGATTATTGGTGGCATTGGTTTCTATTTTGCCATTTTATGGCGTCTTTGCTTCATGGACGATCGCTTGCGCAATCACCATCTTACCGACGAATTTTTTGATCTTCGGGCGTTTGCTCCCGCGCCATGTGGCTGCAACCGGTGATCGGGCGGAATTGATCCCGCTAAACCAGGTCATTAAATATGTCGCTGGTGATTATTTTGGATCGCTGGTCTCAAATGCAGTAATTGGTCTCTTGCCTGTTATTATTATTTCTCAAGTTAGTTCTTCGGCAAATGCTTATTACTATTTATGCTGGACGATTACGTATGCACTATATCTTGTCAGTCGTAATATGGGGATTTCATTCATCGCTGAGGTTGCGGGTGATCAATCCAAACTGAATTTGACCAGCTTCCGTCTTTTTAAAAATACCGCAACTATAATGGTGCCCTTGATAGCTATAATTGCGCTTGGCGCTCCTTATATCCTGCGCTTGTTCGGGGGTGATTATGCAAATGAAGGAGCCACCTTGTTGCGGTTATTATGTTTATCTGCACTGCCAAACATAGTGGTGTCTATTTACACCAGTATTGTCCGTGTTCAACGGCGCATACCAGCCCTTGTTCTTATCCTGACCATTCCGTACCTTTTGGTGATTGCGTTCAGTTTTATTTTCATGGATACTTATGGTATTAATGGTGTGGGCATGGCATGGCTGGTAGGCCAATCACTTACTGCTGGAGTATTATTGGCTACTGAACTTCGTACCATGTGGACGATCAAAGATATGCAAAAAGAAACGAGTATTAAGCTGTTGCTCAAAGCATTTGTGGATGGGTTTAGAAAGTTACGTTCTGGTTGGAGCTCAAAGCAGATTATTTCCCGCTATTCGCCATGGATTTCCGAAATAGTACGGCCGGCGTCACTTCTGACAGAGATTGCTTCCAGTGAAAAGTGGGAGATCAAACAAGTACTTTCCACATTAAGGGATATGGATATATTAGTGATTGGTACACAGAACAGTTCGGATACAGCCATGCTTCATCTCCCAAAATCTGAATCTGCCTTATTTGATTTTGAACGGAATATCAAAGCTCTCGCCGCCTTGCACGCAGATGCGCGCTTGGGTGATTGGCGCCGGCTCTTGCCTAGGCTGCTATTTAAGGGCCAATTTCAAGGTTGGCCATATTTTATTGTGGAACGATTATCTGGTATTAGTGCAGAAAAGGCGATTTTGGATAATACGGATACCTCTCAGGCCATGCTGGACAGTATTTTCGATGTTATAGGAGATTTTCACCAAAAAACTGCCAGGGAAGTAATTGTTGGTGATCAACTATTAAAGGATTGGGTGTTTAATCCGATCCAGAATTTTCGTAACTCCAACCTTGTATATTTTCATCGCAAAAGCCATGTCATTTTAGATCGGCTTGAAAGGCAGATGTCTGAAAAACTTCGGAATCAACGCCAGGTTGTTAGCTGCATTCATGGTGATTGTTGGCCGGGCAATTACCTTGTTATTCCAGATGGAAGTAGGGTTATCGGCGTTATTGATTGGGATTATTCTCAGCCCACAGGATTACCCATAATTGATCTGGTTGGTCTCTTTCTTTCTCTACGGAGGATGAAAGAAAATAGGGAATTGGGTGAGATCATCACTGATGTTCTCAAACTAAATGCCTGGTCTGAACATGAGCAGGCATTGTGGGAACAAGCTGAGCATAAGTTGAATATTATATTCCCTGGGATAAGAGAGTCTTTGGTAATCTTTTGGCTGCATCACTTAAATGCCAATGTTCAAAAAAACAGGTATTTTTCCTTAAATCCGATCTGGGTTTATGGCAATTTCGTGAAGGTATTAAACCAATTATAAAAATATTATTATAATGAAGTGTCGAATTTTTTCACCCTGGTTAGTGCCTAGGCTTCTTTATTTTCTTTAGGAAATCCTTTCCTGTGTTAAATAATAGACGAGACCTCGATAAATAAAAGAATCGATCGGCTGTAAGGATCCGTATTAAAACATGGTATCTACTGGTTTTTTATCTTCACTAAAGACTAAACCCGGCTTGGCGGTAAAGACAATATTGCTTAGCCCATGGTTGCTTTTGGCATTGGCGGCGGCGCTGTGGGTGTTTTCTTTGCAGTTTTTTGATTTGCCTAAAATGCAGGATTGGGGATTACTCTCGATTTTTCCGCCTGCGATAATAGCCGCCTATGTTTTGTTAATATTTGGCTTTGCCAGTCTGTTTCTACGTAAGTATGTGAGTGATGCAGTTTTTTCTTTTTATATTCTGGCGCTTATCGTAATGATCCATGGGACTCCGCAGCTGCTTTATGGCACGCTGCGTTATTCTTGGGCCTGGAAGCATGTGGGGATAGTGGATTATATAATTCGACATGGGGCGGTTGATCCCCTTGTTGATATATTGCCTGTATACCATAATTGGCCCGGCTTCTTTGCCTTGAGCGCGTTATTTACTCAACTATCAGGATTCTCAAGCGCCCATGTATATGCTGGTTGGGGACCGGTCTTTTTTGAGATACTTTTTGCATTTGGCCTGTTTGCCCTTTTTCGCCTATTTACAGAAGATCGCCGGCTGCAATGGCTGGGAGTTTGGTTTTTCCTTCTTGCTAACTGGGTCGGTCAAGATTATTTTGCGCCCCAGGCAATGACTTATTTTATGGGAATCGGCTTGTTGATAATAGCGATTCAGGGCTTTGGCCCCAAAGGAGCTAAAGGTCTGAATGCTCGTAAAAAAAACTTTTTCTATCGGTTTTTTGCGAAGCGGGCCAAACACTTGAAATTGCCATTAATTCCTGATGATTCGTTGTTAACAACAAAGGCTTCGCGCTTGGCGCTCGGCATCTTGACTTTACTCATCTTTGCGGGCATCGTTTCCAGTCATCAACTAACGCCGTTTATGGGGGTTGCATCTGTCCTGGTGTTGGTGTTTCTTGGCGTAACCCGCTGGCGCACACTTCCGCTTTGGATGATAGTGCTTATTGTGCTTTGGCTTGCATTCCCCGCTGATTCATATCGAGATCAATTGTTTGGGACATCAAATGAAGTAGGCTCCGTAAGTGAAAATGTTGGTTCTGGCTTGATTAATGTGGCTAAGGTTAGCCCGGGACAAGCTGTTGTCTCGGCAATGGGGCGTGGCCTGACTGCATTGGTTGTATTGTTGGCAGGGTTTGGGGTTTTTCAACGGATGCGTAAGGGCTATCTGGATTTGCCTGTCATCCCGCTGGCAGGGGCACCTGTTATTATGTTGTTTTTAAATTCATATGGCGGGGAGGCATTGTTTCGCGTATATCTTTTTATGACGCCGTATTTATCTTTTTTAATAGCAGGCGCAGTCTTGCCTCAGGAAAAAACGGATAGGAATTGGTTTCAGCCAACTGTGATCGGCGGGCTCAGTTTGGTGATGATTATTGGTTTCCTGTTTGCCTATTACGGAAAAGAGAGCCAGTATTATTTTTCAAAGGCTGAGGTTGAAGCTTCCGAGTATTTATACAGCCAGGCAGTTCCTGATTCTCTCTTGGTTGAAGGTTCGCGCAACTATCCATCTCAGTTCTTAAATTATGATTTCTTCACGTACGTACCGATTGACCGTGAGCCGTCCAGTGATAAGTTGCTCGCGGATCCCGTTGGAGTCTTGGACAGATGGCTTTCTAACACTACACGTTATAGAGAATCGTACTTAATCATTACCCGCAGCCAAAAGATAGCCGTTGATGAGCTTGGCGATATGCCTCCCGGCTCCTTCGATAAAATCCAGAAGTTATTGACGGAGTCTGAAATGTTTGAAGTTGTTTTTTCAAACGATGATGCAATTATTTTCAGGGCAGTGGAAGGAAAATAAAGTGGATCAACACAGGAACAATTATTTACCTGTAATTATTCTACTTTCCGGCCCGTTGGCGATATTGGCAGTTGTTTTGGATTTCCCCTCTCCTCTGCGCTGGATTTTGGTTTTTTGGTTTTTGTTGACCGGTCCGGGTATGGCTTTTGAGTATCTGCTTCCGGGAGACGACCCTATAACTCGATTTTTTCTTATAATTGTTCTTAGCTTTGCGTTTGATGCGGCTGTGGCGCAGGCAATTTTATATTTAGGGTGGTGGTCGCCGTTATTAATCCTCTGGATATTAATGGGTCTTTGTTGGGTAGGAATACTTTTGAAATTTACGAACATTAATCCCCGCCATGCATCAAGGGATATGCTTACCAACAACGCACCGGGGGCAGAAGTGGCGGGGTTACATTTTTTTCTCGGAATTCTCAAGCGTGGATGGTGGTTGATTGTAATTTCAATCTTGGTTGCATTTAATTTTTCCCTCTTGTACTCATTTTATTTATCTGTGCCTATGTATGAGGCTGTTGCCCAGTTTGTTGTCAGCCCTGGTATTCAAAATGGAACCTCTGCAGCAAATAACCAGGAGATTCCGGATGAGCACACCATAATTTCTACTTATGCTGATATCTTGGAAAGTTCCAAGATTAGAAATAACACATTAGAGCTTTTACTTCAAAACCCGGATGACTTTAATGAATATACAACATCTGTAGTTTTATTTCCCGATGAGCATATGATCCAGTTCAGTGTAAGGGGCCCAGACCCTCAAACTACAGCTTTATTGACAAATAGTATAGGACAAAACGCAATAGACTCTATTGGGGACTTTTACTCTGCTTATAATATTGATTTCCTCAATAAGGCTACTATCCCTGTTGAGCCCTATCAGCCACGGCCGGTTCAGAATGCACTATTGTCCCTTTTAATTGGTGTATCGATAGGCGCGGGTTTGGCGATGTTCCTGGACCAAATATTAACTGTTCGGAAAGTCGCTAAAAAAGATATAAGCAGGGTCGTTTGATAAACATTATGGTACAAGACCTTCAAATACTGTTTTCTTAAGTTCTAAAGTTTGCCGCATGTTGTCTCATATGCAGTTGAGCTTTAATTATAACGTACGGTGGTCAGTTTTTTGAATTAATAATGCCCTTAATGCAAATTCGATAATTAACCCTTATTTATATAGAGGAGTGAGACGTGGATAATATGCAAATTTCATTGACCTCGGTGCAGCGGCGTCTGTGGTTTCTAGGACAGCTTGGGACGAACGGCCGAGACGATGTTGTCAGTCTGGCGTGCAAGGTTCCTGATGGAATAGACGAGGGACTGCTGCAGCAGCGGTTGGACGCTATGGTGGAAAACCACAGCGCATTGCGTATCAGGATTCGAATCGATGGCGAAGATGTCATACAACAGATTGTCTCGAAATCTGAAGCGCATGGCTTGTACATTCATAACAGAGTTGATACAAAGCATGGCGGTCTGTCTGAGCAAATGACATATGCCAAAAAGTCGATTTTAGAGTCAAGTCCCAAATCGTTTTTTCGCGCAGATTTGCTGCACACGTTAGATTCGTCAGATGTGCTCTTGTTAACCGCCCACCGCCTAGTATGCGATGTTGACTCCTTGGAATATATAGCTTCTTGCCTTCTGAATCCATCTTATAATATTGTGCAATCTGGGGTTGATTTTGCAAATTTCGTGGGGGAGATGGGTAGCGATTATCGTGCAGACTTAAGCGAATGGGTCGAATATCTGCGAGATGCCACTTTTATCTGCGAGCTGCCTTTTGACAAAGCTCGGCCTGCCCAGCAACAAGATGAGACTGCGAGCTACCGCGCTCGTTTATCATCGGACACATTGTCTCGGATTAAAGGGCTGGCGGAAGATAATGATGTGCCGCAATCAGTAGTGCTGATGGCCGCATATCTAAGTTTGATCTATCGTTATACATTACAGGAAGATATCCTGGTTGGATTGGCGCATCGACCGGATGGCCCATTGGTGGGTCCTTTTACTGATACGGCAATCGTGCGCCAGCAGTTTGCAGATGGTATTACCTTTTCCCAGATATTGACATCATTGCGTCAAACCTATGCTGGCCTTCTTTCCAGGCCGCGGCCTGCCTTTCCGCTGCTGCTGGATGCATTATCTCCCATGCGAGATCTCAGTCGTGCTCCCATTGTGCAGCATGGATTTGTGTTTAAGGATTTTGCTTCCGGACCAACAGGTGATTTAGGGCAATTCGAGCCTCTATATGCAAGCGTCGATTTGCATCAGTTGGATTTAATGTTGCGGATTCGCTTCGAAAGCAGCGGTTTGGCTGCGGAGTGGAGCTATGATACCGCTCTGTTTTCTGAAGAAACCATTTATCGGATGCATACGCACTTTGAAGCCCTGATAGCTAGCGCAGCAGAGAATGTTAAAAAGCCAGTGAAACAACTTTTGCTGATGACGCCGGAAGAAAAAGAGTTAATTACTATCAAATGGAACAATACTACTCGGGCGGTTGCAGATCATGATTTTATATATCGGTTATTTGAGAAGCAGGTCGCGCGCACCCCTCAGGCTATTGCTGCGCATGAGCCGGGCAGTGAAATCACATATGAGGCTCTGAACCGGCAGGCCAACCGCATGGCCCATCTCCTTGTTGACCAAGGCGTTGGTGCGGACACCATAGTGTCAATACTGGCAGACCGCAATATAGAATACCTGACAACCATATTGGCCATCAACAAAGCAGGGGGAGCATTTTTGCCGTTGAGCCCAACATACCCGGCGAGGCGACTGGCCGCTATTTTTGAAAAAAGTGACTGTCCTCTTGTTCTCGTTGGAGAAAATTACCTTGAGATTGTAGAGGAGGCAGTTCAGTATATGCCGCCTGACAAACGGCCGGGCATCAAGATTATTTCAACAGCATTGGCGGAGGGTAATTCTGAAACAAACCTGGCAGCTCGTTGTGAGATGCAACATCTGGCATATGTCATGTTTACTTCAGGTTCAACCGGGGAACCCAAGGGGGTTATGGTGCATCATGCTGGGAATATAAATCACATATATGCCAAAATCATCGACTTGGATATGGGAGCATCTGACACTCTAGCCCAAACATCGCGTCAGAGCTTCGATATCGTGGTTTGGCAATTTTTGGCACCACTAGTTGTCGGTGGAAGTGTATATATCATGCCAGACGAAATCGCCCTTGATCCGGCGCAACTATTGAAAGCTTCAGAACAATATAGGATCACAATTTTACAGCTTGTGCCGGTCAACATCGAGGCATTGCTGGATGTGGCAGATGCGATGGCGGATCACCGCCCTTTACTGGCGGCGTTACGCTGGATGGTTCCGACAGGAGATGCTTTGCCTACAGACCTATGCCGTCGTTGGTTGAAATTGTATCCGCATGCGCAGATGTTGAATACTTATGGCGCCACAGAATGTTCTGATGATCAGTGTCACCATGTGATCGGTTTGCCGCCGTCTTTGGAGTATAGACCTGCTGTGATGACAATTGGAACCCCCATAATTAATACGCAAGTTTACATACTTGACGATGCCATGCAACCTGTCCCGGTCGGTGTAATTGGCGAACTGTATATTGCGGGTGTTGGTGTGGGGCGTGGTTACTTGAAAGATGCAGAGCGCACAGCTAGGACGTTTGTTCCCAACCCTTATAGCGATGACCCTGGCTCAAAGTTGTATCGTTCAGGTGACCAGTCTCGTTATCTGCCAGATGGGACGATTGAATTCATTGGGCGCATTGGGCACATGATCAAAATACGTGGGATGCGGATTGAACCTGGTGAGATCCAGGCAGTGCTGGGGCGTCATCCACAGGTGGCCCAAGCAACCCTTATTGTCCATGAGTTTGCAGGAGTTGGGACACATTTGATAGCCTACGTTGTTTATCGGAAAAATGAACCTGTTGGAGAAACTGACCTGCGGGCTTATCTTCGCCAATATCTGCCGGACTACATGATACCTTCATATTTTGTTACCATTGATTCCATGCCATTGAACGCCAACGGCAAAATCGATCGCAAGGCGCTGCCCATTCCTGATCTATCCAGTATCAAGGTGGCTACTGTAGCGCCACGTACAGATACAGAAAGCACATTAATGGATATTTGGAGCGGGATACTTAATCGAAATGAGTTAAGTATTCACGACAATTTCTTTGATGTGGGCGGGCATTCTTTGTTGGCGATGCAGTTGTTCAGCCAGATTGAGCGGCAATTTGGACAACGCTTGCCTCTGAAAACGATTTTTAACGCTTCGACCATTGCGAATCAAGCAGAGCTGCTAACGAGTGGATCCTCGACAAAGGCCATGGATAAGTATTCGGGGTTATCTTGTATTGTACCCATTCAATTGGGCGACCCGCAGCGTCCCCCCTTCTTTTGTGTCCACGCTGCTGGGGGGCATGTGATTTTTTTTCATGGACTTGCCCGTTATTTAGGTACGGACCAGTCGTTCTATGGTATCCAAGCTTTGGGTATTGATGGCAACCACAAGCCTTTAAACCGCTTTGAGCAACTTGCGGCGGTCTATATTAAAGAAATGCGCGTCGTTCAACCGGAAGGACCCTATTACATTGGTGGTGAGTGTATGGGCGGCACGATTGCCTTCGAGGTTGCTCGCCAGTTGGAAGAACAAGGACAGGTTGTTGGATTACTCGTGATGTTTGATACATTTTGTGCGGGCATCGTTACCTTAAAGCCTGGCATGCCTATGTGGCTCTACGAAGTGCTGTTTAATATTCGGCGTTTCCGAGTAGCTTATTTCTCAAAACTTCGTAATGAATCCTTGCGTGAAATGCTCTCGGATATTATTGATATTATCCGCCGTACTCTACTTACGATACGTCGCATTTTTCTTGGTCGGATTTTGTCTGGCAAAAAGGCGTCTGATCCGCTTAGTTTGACACAGGCAGCACTTGATGAAGCGGAGCATGCATACAAACCAGGTGTTATTCGTGCGCCAATAACACTTTTTAACTCTAACTTGCCAAGAGGTTTAAATGGTGATGAAACACTGGGTTGGTATGGACATAGCAGTAATGGAGTTGAAATTCATCGTATTGCAACATTGTTTGATATGATGATTGAAGGACCTAATGCAAAATTGGCGGCAGACCATTTGCGTGAGATTCTTGATAAAAAGTTTGCCGAGCAGGCGAATCGCAGAACTCCGGTTTAGTTTTTGAAAGTGCATGATCTCTTGTGTTGGTGTAAAAATAATCAACAAGATATTAATTCATTAAATCCGATTGAAATGTTTATGGCCGCTGTTGATTATTTTGTAATTTTTTTAAAACCTGAATCTCGAGGAGTGATATACTCATTACTTGAAATCTGTAATCTTTTAAGCATCTATTTGATTAAATTTCTTTGTTTTCATATTTTAAGGAATGGAGTTTGTTATGAGATTGAAAATATTCATTAACTTAGGGGTTTTGACTTTGCTGCTTGCAATGCCGTTTCATGCGGCCGCAAAATCACCTGAAGCTGGATTGCAGACACTAGAATCTGTAATGATTAATGTTGTCGAAGGCAGATCGATTTTTTCTTTCGGCGATTTGGGATATCGCGCAGCGGATTTGCTGAGCCCAGTTGCATCGACACGGGTTCGCTTTAGCGTCCCCCCTGGTTTACGCTTGGTTTCCGGTGGAGAGATCGAGTTGCACTATGATCTACTTATAACCGGAGCCGATTCTGGCAATTTGGTAAACAGCAGTAATCCTTATGCGGGCAATTTGATCATTTCCTTTAACGGTAAAATAATCGGAACTGTAAATCTTGAGAAAACAGGAAGTAATACAGTTCGTTTGCAAATTCCTGACGATGCGCTAGTGTCAACAGAGCAAGATGGTAGCTATCTCTTGACAATTTCATTGTCTGCTCAATTTAGCTGTGTCTCTGATATCAATACCATGATTACAATAAAGCCAACATCGTTTTTTGACCTTCCTTTTGAAACTTCTGCACCTGAGTTGGACCTTTCTAATTTGCCGGCCCCTTTCTATCTTAATAACTCGTTCGCCCCTGATCGCACATTGGTTGTTCTTCCTGACGATCCCGAAGCCCTGGTCGTTGAGGCAGCTTTGGATGTCATGGCTGGTTTTGGTTCGATGATTGACGATGTATATGATATTAATCTGGTTACCAGAGCCCAATTATCTCAAGCTGATTTGGACTCAAGCCATATGGTGTTTGTCGGTCTGCCTGTTCAATTGGATATTTTATCGAATATTAATTTCCCGATTGCTGTGGCAAATGGCCAATTTGTTAATGCGTTACCGGATGCTGCTGAGGATGGTATTGTTCAGCTTGCTGTTTCTCCTTGGAATCCTAATAAAGTGCTTATGATGGTGAGTGGAAATTCCGGCGCTGCTGTTGTTAAGGCTGCGCAGGCCGTCAGCGCTGGAGGAGTGTTTGTATTTGAAAACCCGGCGATTGCTTATGTGTCTAGTGTTCAATCCATTTCTGATGCAATACCGGTGGTGGAGGGCTTTACCTTTCAAAACCTGGGATATCTTACTAATACCCTATCTGGAATTGGCGTCTTCTCAACTGAGTATATGTTTAAGGTTTCCAAAGAGCAGGTTTCTGGAAACGATGGTTATATTGATCTGGTTTATTATCATTCTGGCTCTTTGAGTTATGGATCCTCGACAATGTCTGTTGATCTAAACGGACTATTAATTACAAGTGCTGTTTTTAAAGAAGAGACAGAGCAAGTCGCAACTCTTCGGATCGCCTTTCCGCCCGGCGCCCTCCGTTTTGGCGAAAACCAATTGAGAATAACAGCTTCCATGCCTTATTCCCAATCTTGTGACAGTTCCGGATTATCCAGTCCTTGGCTTATTGTTTCAGATCAATCGTTAATTCATCTTCCTTCTGTTGTGGAAGGTGGGCCTTCTGTTCCATTGCAGTTGGATCTGTCATTTTATCCTGATCTGTTTACGACCCACAGCGACCTTGGTGATGTTACCTTTGTTCTTCCTAAATCTGACGTGACTAGTTTAAGGATTGCGGGAGCGCTTGCTTATAACCTGGGCGATGCTGCTAACTCTCGAATTACTAGCCTAAAAGCAGTCTATGCTGATAATGTACCTCAAGATGTTAGAGATAAACAGTCGATGATTGTTGTTGGACGTTCAAGCACTTTGCCATTTCTCAGCGAGATCAACGATTCTTTGCCTGCACCTTTTGATGTAAGTACTGATACTGCGAGCGAACGTCAAATGCAAATTATTTATCGAATTCCTGAAGGCGTCAGCGTTGGATATCTTGAGCTAATAGCCTCACCATTTAATGCCGACAAATCCATCCTTGTCGTTTCTGGTAATAACGAAAGTGGTCTGTTGATGGCCGGTAGTGTGCCAATAGAGAATGACTTGGCTAACCAATTAGCAGGAACGTTTGCTGTGACTAACGGGAAGCAGGTGGCAACTGGAAATGGTTCGTCGCTATCTTCAATTGTTGGACAGGTTGTGCCTAATGCAGAAACAATCGTATCTACTCCAATTCCAACAAGCGTAACAGGTGAATCTGTTACCGCTGGTCCGCCTGCGTGGTTAATGCCCGTTTTGGTTGGATCCGGTCTAATTATTGTTGTTGTGATGGGGTTTATGATTAGATCTGCAATATTGCGCAGTCGTCCTCAGAACTCTGAAGATGATATAGAAGAATCGGACGATTGAACAAAAGATCAAAAGTATAGTCTTGTTAAATAAACTTTTCAAAATACACGCGCCTCATATAGGGTGCGTGTATTTTGATTTGTAAGTGCTTCCTACCAGATCCGTACCGTCTGACCGACATAGATGGTGTTAATGTTTGTGATCTGCGGATTCAGGGCGATGAGCGATTCCAGAGTTGTGCCAAAGCGGGCGGCAATCTTCTTCATTGTGTCACCAGATTGGACAGTATAGTAGGTGGCGCCGGTTGGCAGGTTAATGACCTGGCCTGCATAGATTCTGTTCGCATCTGTGATCTGCGGATTGACCGCAAGAATGTCGTTCACTGTGCTGTTGACGCGTGCAGCGATCTTGCGAAGTGTGTCACCTTTTTGAAATAGTGTATGTACCAGATGAAGCAGGCGGCGGAACGGGAACGGCATTTCCACTAGGGACGGTAAGCCACTGGCCT
>JAEUSD010000026.1 GCA_016788825.1 Candidatus Doudnabacteria bacterium
TATTTGTTCCTGGGATGTTGAAAGTTAAGTGTATCTAAGCTTCGGGAGGACTATTCCTGGATCACCGACAGTGCCGAGCGGAGCGAGGCAACATATTCTTCGGGCCAAGCAGTGTAAGCTTTTTCCAGTTCTTGCTTGGCTAAGTTGATTTGGCCCTCAGCCAAGAGGAGAGTAGCTGAATTGAAATGGTTGCGGGCTTGTGTGCGGGGGATGCCGACTGCGAATAGATAGGACACGTAGACAACCGCCACAAGCCCGCAAACCCCCACCCATTTGGCAATCTGTTTACGCTGATTCCACAGCAGATTTTGCATCCGGTTGATCATACTTATTGAACTGCAAGTTATATACCTCGATCAATGAGGTGAAGAAAACCGCAATCAGAGGTCCATAGATAATTCCGATTGGCCCGAAAGCACTAATACCACCGATTACAGAGAAGATAATAATCAAAGGATGCAATTGTACCTTGCCTTTCATCAGTCTTGGGCGCAAAGCAGCATCAACAACATTAATAATGATTGCGCCATATACGATCAAGAAGGTACCTTCTGCTACACGGCCAGAAATTATCAGCAAAGCACCAACAGGTGCGAAAATAAGTCCTGCCCCAACTGGTACGAGAGACAGCAGTACCATCGAGATCCACAATAGCACAGGAGCCCCTACTTGCATGATGATCATCGGTACAATAACCGCTGTCGCTTGGGCAAACGCCACCAAGAAATTCCCAATAATTACTGCTCGAGTCGTCTCCGTAAACTTGGTGATCAAAATCTTATCAATTCGATTATCTAGTGGCGAAAAACGAGTCAAGAATTGGGGTAATCTGTCGAAGTCCACAAACAGGTAAAGAATCGACAGTGTAAGTAAAAACAGGTAGAACAAAACATTAATTGCTCCCGATACAATAGCCGTTCCGACTGGAAGGACCAAATCTTGCAACCTTGTTGCCAGGTCATTCACAATTTGAGGTAAATTTACCTCTGTTTGCTGAGTAAGTCCCAAATCCTTTAATCTCAACAGGATATTATTCATTTCCTGGATAGTTGGACGCAATTTCTCCTCAAGCTGGCTTACCACTTCACTGGCTTCTCCATTTGGGGCTAATTGTTGGACTAGGTTTACCACCTCAGTGGTGGCCAAGATAATTATCGCTAACAGAGGAATAAATACAAACACAAACACAAGAATGGTGCTAAGGATAGAGGCAAACCCCTTGCTTTGGGAAAAGTAATAAGTGTACTTGAAAATAGGGTAGAAAAGTTGAACCACTATCAACGCAATCACAATGATATCCATAAATGGCGCGAATACACGCAGCAAAACCAACCCCAGCATCACAAGCAGGATTATAAAGAACGTGTCTTTTATGTTGATACGGCTAACTTGCATTCAGTTCTATATTACAGTATCTGTTGGTAAACAAAAAGGCGGTACGGTCTTATGCGGTGACAAATCTCAAACGTTCACGTGTTTATCCTCTCGAAACCTTGATGCTCATTTCGCTAGATTTCGAGACAGGCCGAAATCTTTAACGCTACATTCGCATAGGTTTCGTAAGAGTCTTGCACAGTGTTCACTTTATTGAGATTGTCACCACAAGAGATTCCCGAATTAGTATACAATCAGCCCGGTGTTGTTGTAGAAACTCCAGTGGTATGCGAATTCGCTCGCGGGTTTGGTCACAAACCCGCGCCATGGATCTAGGTAGATGAAACTAGTAGGGTTACTTGATTCGCCGTAGAAGCCGACTATCAGCCAACTATGCATCCCGTTGATCGCGTAGATCGGCTGCCCACTCTGGTTGTACCAATCCATACGTGCCCCACCTTGAGCATTCCAGGTCCAACTCAAGCCATTCCAGGCCCAAATTTGCACTGGACGACCTTGCTCAACTGTGGCTGCTAAACCATTGATATTCCAGCCCTGACGGACTTCAGTGTTTACACCGTAGTAATCTCGGAACACTCTCTGAATCGGGTTCCAATACACTCCAAAAGACCTTTCGGGGTCTGTGCCCCCACCTCCCGAAATAGGGCCCACAAAACCTACGTTGGGATCGGCCCACATATAGGCACCAGGCGCTCCGGTTACAGGGTTTGTCATCTCCGGATGGTAGATATATTGCCCCGGAGCGCGCCCAATCTGGTTGTATAACGTTTCTTCTGAGACATTGAAACCTTTCCAAGCAAGCGACATCTTAGCTGCCGCTACTGCACAAGTCATAGAGTAACGTTGTTCATAGAATGAGGCGGCGCTGAAGCCTGGGATAAGATAGAAATTGCTCGCTGTCGTAAAACTAAACTGTAGGACATCACGGTTGCTGAGACCATATATACTCTTGATCCCTGCAGCCAAAGATACGGTATATGTGGTGTCGTAAGTTAGAGCTTGGCTAGGTGTAAACACGAAACTGGTGTTATCTTGCCAAGTAAAACTTCCGTTTACTCCTGGGTTGACGCTGAATGCTTGTTGAGCAGAGTCTCTGTCTACTTCTTGGTCGAAGGTAACAGTAATGTTACTGCGTGTCCCCACCCGAACTGCGCCGGCAGCGGGGGTGTGACTGGCTAAGCGGATCGCTCCAATTGTTGTAAAACTGTAACTGATGTCTTGCTCCAGCACACCCCCGCTTCGGGTTTCTACACCTTGAGGTATCAGCACAGTATAGTTAGTTTCTTTAGTTAGTAATTCTTTTGGCTTCAGCGTTAACTTTCGATCATCACTCCACAGAAAATCGACTGCAGTGACTGGAGTGATGGTCATTTTTTCTTCAATTTGCTCCCTATTCATGGCAGTCTCAAAGTTTATTTCGATTACTGTATCTTCTCTTACACCTGTCCCTGTGGGGGAGAACTTCCTCACGAGAGGAGCTTTTTTGGTGGAAAACTGCAGTTCATGGACCAGCTCGCGATCTCCTTGGTCTACAACGTTACCCGAGCCGATCTCGTAAGCTTGGGAGGTGCGATAGATCTTTAGTACATAAGTTTCTCCCTGGTTCAGCTTTTGCTGAGGAATAAGTTGGACGATTTGCGGTGTCTTAGTGATCAAATCAAAAGCTATATTGGGAGTAAACTCATATTCCCACTTAGCTTGATTTGAGAGTGGGGCTGTAAATTGAAGTTCTACAAACGATCGGATATCCGTTTCTTCTGATAAATGTGCAGGACTTGTAGCTGAAATCTCAGGTGCCCGATGCGAGAATAAGTTGAGTGCATGCTCATGATTTTCTCCCATGCGGTAGCGGCTTACTCCGGTTATGTATACAACAATTCTCTCGTCTGGGAGCAATGTGCGCTTCGGATAAAATTTTGCTTTGCGGGTGACAGGCAGAAAACCTAAGTACCTCTCATACACCCAATCACCTTCTAATTGCTCAGGAGATACATATGGTCGTAGAGAGCTTACCTGGACTGGCATGTTAAAAACTACTTCGATAGGTTTAGAGTAATCGTTCCAGGCGGTGTTGAAAGCAGGGTAGGATTTGCTGTAATCAATTGCTGGGGTTGGCGCTATTGCAGATAAGAATAAATAGATCGAAAGGACAGGGATCAGAATATTTACAACCACTGGCGCTAATTTTTGGGCCAAGTTTAGAACTCTAGTCCGCTTGTTAATCAATTGCTTTTGATCGGATACTACCGGGGTTTTGCGCCTAACAAAGCGGATCACCCAGAATATATCCGCAAAAACAAGCAGGAGTATCAGTCCCGCCACAATAAACAACATAAGGTCAAAATCAATAGTCAACATGGTAGATGTATTTTAGCTTCTATCCCACTGCGCGTACACACTCTCCAAAGTGCTGAACACGACTGGACCCGCATCGTTGCGATAAAGGAATCGGCTGATGTAGGCAAACAAGGCTTCAACTCTTGGCTTGTCAATGTTCCAGAATGGTGGGTGAGACAAGTAATTGACTACTTGTGGCTCTGTAAGGATCTGCCCCTTTGCCGGATAGTTCAAATCAAACCTGCGAATCATTTCTACCTCGTTATACCAAATAGAATCAGCTCCGTTATTTGGGAATTCCCAAATGTTCATCTGCGGGGCATCACTGCTATTTACATTGTTTACATTAGGTTTGTATGGTCGAGTTGTTGGCGACAGGTTCCACGGTGGGGGCAGAGTAGCCATGGATGCGGTTGGGCCATCAGTTCCCCCTTGAGTACGCCCAGATGAATCGATCATAAAACCAGTTTCTTCAAGTGCTTGCAAAGTATTCTCTTTTGCTAGCCAGCCTCCAGCGCGGAAAGATTTCGGGGGCGGCAGCCCGTTATCTTGGAACATTCTGCGGCTCCACATCAATATTTTCTTCATCTCATCTTTCGGATATGTGTAAGCTGCCGCCCCCCCACCATTAGGGTAAAGCCAACCCGCATAATCTGTTCCCCTAGGGGTCACACCGGCTGCAGCAACCATGTCATACCACATGTGCAAGTGCAAGCCGATTTCATCTTTAAATTTGCTTGCGCGGTTTAATACCCATAACGCCATTGCATCAGCACGTTGCCTAGATACAGCAAGATAAGGGGAATTTGCAGCAATGAAAATACGTGGGTTGAAAAAGTGGGTCATAGGCATGTCATACCTACGTGCAAACGCATCTATCTCTGCCATCCAGGCATCAGGAACATCCCAACCCTCCCAATCTTGTGTCCAAACCACATAGAGAGGGTAACTAACCAAGAAAGTTGTAAAACCGCTCTCAATCAATTTCAATTTATTCTCTTTTTCTCGTGCCAGAGCCTGTACTTTGTATGCCCCTGGAGGTAAGTCTGAGACCTTAATTGCTGCCTGAAATTTGCCTCCACCCAGGTCGTCCATCAGCCCACGCACATTGGTGCCGCTTACGCTGTAACTTACAAGGCTGTCTGGTGAGATTGTACTATCGAGCTGCACAGTGTAGAGAAGTGCGTGTTTTTGAGAGGCAAGCCCACCTTCTTTGATCACCCAACGACGGTTGGCACTTCCGGAAACGTGGTGTTTGAACACCTCACTGAGAGTAATCCCGTTTGAAATTGCAGTGGAAGGGGTTTCTTTGCTCACCGGGTAGCTCGGAGACTCAGAATTTCCATAATAAAGGAAGTACCGGTCATCTGGTTGGTCTGGCCACACATCTTGTTGAAGTTTAAACTTAATATTTGCCTCACCACCAATCCCTTCGGCGATGATCGGCAGTTCTATGAAACCGTTTTGATCATCAAAGAAGACTATCCTGAGGTCTGCACCGGAAGCTTGGGATTGACCAGCCGCAACAGCCGCACCATGGTTGAAGTTGATACTAAACCAATTGTTTCTTAGATGAGGTGTCCCCGCAGCTGAGATGGTGATCTGATGGAAATAATTGTAATTGTGATCCCACCAGAAAGGCCAATCCTGTTCACGAAGAAGACGTTTCTTAAATAACACTTGTTCGGGATTTACCTCTGCGCTTACTCTGTTTCCTTGGTAAATACCTAGTCCACCTAGGAATATAACCGCGATCCAAATCCCTGCTACCAATACACGCTCGCTAAACATCCAACCAAAACCTTCACTAACTCCTGCTTCTTCTTTTAGGTTGTCTATGAGCCAATCTTTCACTACGCTCAGCAGCGAGCTAATAGCCATCAACAAGATGAACATAGCTAGGAGCAAGATAGAAGAGTCGGTACGGTTATCTCCGGAGATGTATTTGTACACAAACAACACAATTGTATGGAAGACAAACAAATTAAACGCACTTGAACCAAAATAGTGAATCATTACTTGCCCGAAACCAAGAATTCGGAGTTGGCCGGTCGCATTGAGCAATAAGGTTCCACCGTATACGGCGACAAGACCGGCCAAGATGAAGCCCACCGAAGGTGGCCATCTAAACAGAGGGTCCAGCCACGTAAAGCCGAGATAACCGTAGGATACCTGCACAGCAGCCAAAGCGATGACAACGGCAAGCAACGAATAAAGATTTATTCTAAGGCGGATACGTAGGCTAGCGTGGTTGAACAGGAATTTCCCCCAGATCAACCCCAAGGCATACACAATAAAGTATTGAAAGATAGGGAAGCGATGCCAATCGCCCTGTCCGACTAGGAGAGATTTAATAAATGTTGCGGTGGGGCCCAAATCTACAGAGTTTAATACCTGCCCCAAAATAAATAAGGCCACTCCAACCGCGATAAGCAGGGGAGGAAACTTTAACAAGAACGCATATACCCGCCTAAATGCGAGTGCCATGAGGCTGAATAGTACGAATGCCAGTATGAACTCCGCGAACTCTGGGACGTTGCTCAAAAATAGTGTGCGAGCGATATTCTCTACCCAACCCAAGTTTGGGGGAAAACTGTAACTCGGGATGCTAGCCACAGTAGCAACCACATAATACCCGATCAGCATCCCGACCGTGCGGTACAGCAGCTGCTTGCGGCGGCGTGCGATAGTTTCTTGTTCATGGCTGCTGTACCGGACAAAGCTGAGGTACTGGGCGGCACCAGAAATGAATAAGAATAGGGTGAAGCTGATTATGCCGCCCACCAAACCTAGGTTTGTAATGAACGGGTCAGTTCCTTTGTACAAAAAGGCAATGGCATGAGTGATCACCATTGACAACACAGCCAACCCCCTTAGTACATCGAGTGAAACTTCACGTTTAGTTGTGGGTCGAGTTTGGGAAATATTCCCGCTAATCTGATTTTGTACCATCTATAGTATTAGTAGATTATAGTATACAGAATTACTAAGCGGTCACAAGCATGTACACTATCAGGCCGAGGGCAATGGCAACCAATACAATACCTGCAATCACCATTATTCCAGTTTGAGAATTGTTCATGTTGATCACGATATCTGTTCCAGGGATCCGCAGTAGACTCTTGGCGACGGCGACACCAGCTACTTGCTCAACAGTTGTGGTAGTGCTGCTAGAGATACTGGTAAGCGTTTTGCGATCAGTAACCTTGGAGAGGGCGTAAGCGGATTGTCCTGTATTTGAGTTTTGGTACAAGGTGATCAGCTGAGAGGGTAATACAAAAGAAATCATAATGATTGCAGCCACGCTTAGTACCTGCACCAAAGAGATTTGGGCAGTGGAATTAGGCTTTAGAGGTAATTCGCTGTACAGTCTACTCATAATTTTAGGCAGAAACTCCGTGAATATAGTATATATGTATCAGCGAAGATTTAGAAGGCCAATCCGTATGTGTCAATATTTTGTTGGTGTTCAACAAGGGTCTTGGCAAAACGTTTGATCCCATTTTTGTCTGTGATGTAGTAGAAATACGGATTGGCCGTAAAGTTGATCACTGATTTGATCGCATCCAATCCCGGGTTGCAAATGGGTGTGGGGGGGAGTCCTAAGCGTTTATATGTATTGTAGGCCGTATCTCTCGCTAGTTCATCCCTTGTGAGTGGAGGAGTCCAGCGTTTCAATGGGTAGAGCAGGCTTGCGTCTGCATCGAGCGGCCAGTCTTGTTCGAGTCGCTTTAGAAATACATCACTTACCATTTGCATGTCTTCGTACCGTTTGGCTTCACGTTGCACGATGCTGGCCAAGTTGATCACTTCGTAGTAGTTAGCTAAACGGCCAGCATCTGAAAGGTTCAAGCCGGCGCTTTGGAGTTTTTGTCTCAAAGTCGTTAGCTGTAGCTCTATTAGATCCAAAGCGCCGGCGTCCACTGCGACATTATAAGTATCGGGAAATAGGAAGCCTTCGAGGTTTTTGCCTGCTGGTTTTACCTGGTCTAGGAATGCGGCATTCTCGGCGCTAAAGCTTACAGCATCTGGGTTTTGAACAATCTCCAGGTAGCGGTTTCTATCAAATGGCTCACTTGCTTCAGCGTATGCGCTGACTATGGACTCAACTACTTCATCGAAGCGTAAACCTTCAATGATTGTAACTTGTACGGTCTTGATAACTGGCCCAGCTGCAAGAGTCTCCAGTAACTGAGCAATGGTTAGGTTCTTGGGGATCTCGTATCTGCCTTGCTGAACAGTTGTACTTGCTAAGGGGTAAAGACGCAAATACAGCTTGAAAGCGTCTACACTTTTGAGTGCGCCTTGTTTGTTTAATTCTTCGGCTATGGAGACAAGGGTGTCACCTTCTTTGACTTGAATTGTAATCTTGGTGCTATCTGTGCTGTTGGGGGTTACGATATTTTCTTGCCACCAAAGATATGCCCCGCCTCCGAGCAAGAGTCCGCCGACCACTAAGATTGCTAAGCATCCACCGAATAGTTTAAGTTTGCTGATTGATGTTTTTTGTTTTTGGGCCATATTTATAGTGTTACCGAAGTTGAATAAAGTTATATGCCTGATCTCTTAAAGTCAAGGTATGCTTGTAGGATGTCCACAGCGGAGTACTCGTGTATCTTGTCGGCATCAATTTGTTCTGCTCTGAAGCTACTCCCTGTCTCGTTCCAAAGAGTGTAGGGGACACCTGTGAGTCTTTGGAGGTTTTCAGCGAACTGCTTAACCAGCTTCGATTGCTGTGTGGGTTTTCCGCCTAAACCTAGGGGGTCGCCGATTACGAAACGTTCTACAACTAAATTTTTCTTATTGATCAGTTCGGCGACCTGTTGTTCTAGCTGGCGATTTCGGGTACGAGTTATAGTGTCCAGCGGTGCTGCGACGAGCCCCGTCTCGTCCGAAATCGCCAAACCGATATGTTTTGTTCCGTGGTCAATGCCAATAATTACTGCCATCCCTATATTTTCGCATAAATTAAGAAATAATTAAGATTTGGATGGTAAGCTGCTTCTGTATATTGAATTACATACTTTAGTTAGGTAAATAAATCAAATGGGCCTTGCAACTAAAATCTTCTTTCCTGCTCTGTGTTTCGGGTGTGGATTCCCGGGGGACTACCTGTGTCAGAGATGTAAACGTAGTAGGGTAGGATTTAATTTTCAGCAAGAATGCCATGTGTGCCGCAAGGCTGTCTTTTCTAAGTTTATTCATAATGAGTGCCGCCAGTATACCTATCTAGATGGAGTGGTGGTGGGGACTCAGTTTCAGGGGGTGATAAAGCAAATGGTGCATGATTTCAAGTATGGTGGGGTCGCTAGGTTGGCCCCAGTGCTGGGTGACATTTTGATTGTGAGTTGGAGGTTGAGAAGTGTTGCCGGTTCTGAAGGGGCGGTAGTTGTGCCTATTCCAACTACAGCTTTTCGTCGTAAGTGGCGGGGGTACAATCAAGCTGAGTTATTGGCACAAGAGGTGGCAAGGGGGCTGGGTCTGCATTTGCAGCTAGGGTTAACTAAACAACATGGTATGCAGACCCAGGTAGGCAAGTCGCGCTCCGCGCGACTTGCCAGTCAGTGGCAGGGGATGCAACTGGCGGCTGGCTTCGAGTGGAAAGGCCGAAGCGTTATCCTAGTCGATGATGTGATGACTACGGGGGCCACCCTCGAAGCCGCCGCTAAAGCACTCAGGATGGCCGGTGCTGCTCGTGTCTATGCACTTGTTTGTGCACGCGGTTAGCTAAAAATGCTATAATTACCAAGCTCTTTCACAATTTCGTCGCCGTTCCCTGAGAGTGTATTCTGTATGTTCTCAGGGGATGGGATTCGACAGGATAAATAATGGATATAAATCAAGCCAGAGGTACGCCAATTTACCCTCTGTAATTAGTAATTTGGCTCCTGAGCTTCGGCAAAGGATCTTGACTAAACGTCAACCTAAAAAACAGGGTAGTTAACGCTTTCAACAACGTTGTAAACGCTGTTGATATGGCTTTTGCTAACTTAGCTTTAGCTTAAGTTAACTACTTGTCCGATTCGATCGAGACCGTGGAATATGTGCTTTCTCCTAATGAGGCCTATTTCGCGCAACCAAAGTTAGGATGCAAGTTAATTGGGAGTTCAGACGATTAACCTAAGTACACTTGAATACTTAATAAAGTTTTTTCCTGATTTCAAGCTTTTTTAAGTCAAACTCAAATCAGCGCAAGCTTGTAATAAATTTATACCTGACTTTACTCTGCACAGGCGCCTACGGCGCCTCATCTCCACCAAAGAAGCTTCTCCCGTGCTATCATTTGTCCCTATGGATATTTTTTCAGTACTGTTTTACCAGCCATTATTCAACCTAACTACGGTTTTGTATCGCTTACTGGGTGAGAACCTCGGTTTGGCGATTATTGGAATTGCCTTGCTTTCTCGTTTGGCGATGATCCCTATTTCTTTGCGGCAGATCAAGATGGCGGAGCAGAGCAAAGAGCTCAACGCAAAGCTTAAAGCGATCCGCGAGAAGTATAAGAATGATAAAGAAAAGCAGTCCCAGGAGCTGATGAAGATTCAGTCTGAATACCTTCCAGGGCAGTTGGCTGGTTGTTTGCCATTGATTGTGCAATTCATTTTGTTAATTAGTATTAACCACTTAGTTACTGAGCTGGTGTCCAAGGGGGCGGAAGCTTTCAACTCGGTTGCTTATTCGTTTGTTCCTAAGTTTGCCGAAGGGTATCAGATCAACTATGACTTTTTTGGCTTAGGTTTACAGCAGGTTCCCGGAACAGCACTAGAAGCTGGGTTATTGCAGGCTTTGCCTTATGTTTTGTTGGCAGTACTGGTAGCTGTCTCGCAATACTTCTCCACCAAGATCTTGATGAACCTTAGTGCTCCTGCACAAACTCCTGCTAAAGAGGAGGCGAAGAAGAAGGGTAAGAAGTCCAAGGCCGCGGAGCCCGAAAGCCCTGATTTCGCAGAGATTATGCAGCAGTCGACCCGCAACACAATGATTGTGTTCCCCGTATTGTTATTTTTGATGTCATTCAATTTGGCGGCTGGTCTAAGCCTTTATTGGACTGTGCAAAGCGCCTTTGTTATAATCCAACAGCTTATTTTTAAGCGATTAAAACTAATCAATGTCCAGCCAAACTGAAACATTACAACTTAAAGTGGCTAACCTAGTTCAAATGCTTGGTTACGAAGCTTCTATTCAAATTGATGAGATGGAGATAGAGGGTCGAAATTACTTCGATATTAAGATTGATGTTGAGGAGCCTGGTGAGTTGATTGGTCGCCATGGGAGCTTCATCGATGCGATCGCGACTGTTATTGGTATGTTTGTGCCTCGTGTTGAGGGGCAAAGGTACAGTGTACTTGTAGATGTGAATGGTTACCGTGCTGAGCGTGGTAAATACTTGCAGGATATGGCTGTAAAAGCGATGGATGATGCTGTAAGTACAGGTGAGCAAGTTGAGTTGCAACCTATGAAGCCTTGGGAGCGTCGTTTGGTGCATATGGCTGCGGTAGGACGTACAGATATTATTACCGAAAGTCAGGGAGAGGAACCTGATCGTAGAATAGTTATTAAACCAGCTGCCTAATTTTGTTAATTTACACTTATGGTTAAAGCAAATATCAATATAAAGCCCCGTGACCTAGTAGGAAAAAAGGTAAAAAACCTTCGTAAGGGAGGGGAAGTGCCTGTTTCTCTATACGGTCCAAAGTTTAGTTCTGCAAACTTTATGGCAGATGCAAAAGAGTTGAAGAAAGCATTTAGTGATGCTGGATACAGCAACTTTGTGAATGTAGCTATCGATGGCGGTGACAAGGAGCGTTGCTTGATCAAAGAGATGCAGATTCACCCAGTTACTGATGAGATCTTGCACACTAGTTTCTATGTGATCGACAAATTCACTGAAATCTCTGCTGATGTGCCTGTGGTTATCACTGGCCGTTCACCGATTGAGGATACTGGAGAGGGTTTTTTTGTTCCTTCATTGGACGCGATCTCTGTACGTTGTCTTCCAGACAAATTACCTTCAGATATCCAGATTGATGTGACTGCTTTGGTAAACATTGGAGACTCGATCACCGTGGCTGATGTAGCACTCCCAGAAGGGGTGGTTCTAGACAGCAATATGGATGGAACCACTGCTGTGGTATACGTTTCTGGTATTCAGAAGGTTGAAGAAGAGCCTGTGGCTGCTGAACCTCAACTGGATGAAAATGGTAACCCAATTGAACCTGCTGAGGGCGAAGCCGCTGCAGAGGGTGAAGAGGGCGCTGAAGCCAAAAAAGACGAGGAGTAATTTATTTGATTTTTGCGGGGCTTTCTCACTATCCAAATGGACAAGAGAAAGCCCCGTTTTTTTATGACAAAA
>JAEUSD010000027.1 GCA_016788825.1 Candidatus Doudnabacteria bacterium
CTGTATCTACCGCACTCCTAGACTCTGCCACTTCAGACAACCGTTCTAGTTCTCTGCTGATAGGTAGAATTTGAGTGTAGTTTTCAGGTAACCCGTCTTGTCCACAAAACAACCTATACCCGAAACCGTCTTTCATGACCCCAAATGTCTTAAACTTTTCTGGGAAACGGCTACTCAGCACTTCAAGGATCATCTCCATTTCTAGCTCAGTAGCTAGGCCTTGCACAATAAATTTACCTTCTTGAAAATTCTCACTAATTGCCCGTATTACCCCTTGTTGCAGCCTAATAAATTTAGGGTCTGGTTTTTGGCCCAACCTTTCCTGCAAAGCTTCCACACGATCCCCCACTGACTTTACCTCCAAAGACGCTTCAGACTCAGGCGTTTCACCTGCAGAAGCAGCTGGCAAAGGTGTGGTTACTTCGTAGTTGGGAATTTCTAAAAATTCAGCCAGTTTCGCCTTAAACTCATCTTCAGAAGTAGGACTACTCGGGTCTACTTTGCAGATTTGGAATAGTGCTCGGATATCAAAGGAATTTATCCCAAGAAGAAAATCCAGGTCGACCCCATCTGAAGAAGCCGCGCGTGTATTCTCTATAACATCTGAACCGGCTAGCGCGGCAGCAAACTGCTCCAAACTCTCCAATACCTTGGTTTCAGAATTTTTCTCGTAAAGTCGATCTAACGTGTCAAATATAGCTTTCTTGGAGGCGTCATCAATGCGTTTCAACTTGTCTTTAAGCTGGTCAACTGTAACTGGTCGCCCAACCATCTTTAGCTCAATAGTTTTCGTTGGTTGATTGGTCGGAGGCATTTAGTTGTTTTGCGGTAAGTAGTTATTTATCTTCTCTGCCAAAAGCTCTTCCATTTTTTGCTCTTGCGCTGCCTCCGGCAGCGCAACAATCGTATCCAAAATCTGCTTGAGATCTTCATCTGCTTTCTTTATCTTGTCAGCGATTTCGTCAAAATAGGCCTTAACCAATTCAGTTATGCTTTTACCTGTCTTGATCTTGTAAAATTCCAGGTAAACCTGTTCTTTTTCACCTTCGTTAAGACTTTGACTATCAGCTTTCAATTCAACATTCATCACATCCCCCTGTGAAAAGACATTATTCATCTCTGTCGAGATAAGTTCAACCAACATCGGTTGCATCAACATCACCAGTTTCGAAATCTGTTTATCGTTCAGCCCGATAGAGTGGAGAACTTGCACCAGTTTTACCTGCTCACTTAGCTGAAAAGATTCAGCTACAACAGCTTCTAGTTTCTTTTTACCTACAAGGGATATTTGCATAACGTATATTCATATCCATTATATGCTAGAAAGAATTACAAGTCACTATCCCCCATTCAAAGCAGAGGCGACCTGTGCCTGATATGCTGCCAATGGATCGGTCCCAGGAGAAGGTGGGTTTACGGTAATTATATGAAGATTACCAGACACTGCAGCATTAGCTAATAATCCAAAAAACTCTGCTCCAAAATTAGAATCACTTACCATACCCATTATGCTGTAAAGGAAGTTAGCTTGAGGACCCCCATGGACTTGAAAAGAATATACATCATCTCCTAGATTTTGCGAGAATAAACCTTGCCAGAAGGAACTTACCTGCATAGAACTCGTAATATTGTTAATATTTACTGGATTCGAAAGTATCTCCCTCAACATTGCACTTCCTCTGTTGTAAGTACTTAGCGTCTCCGTTCCTATTGACCCTTTCCGCTGAGTGATTAAACTTACTAAATCTTCTCCTTCTAGAAGTTGCGGAACCCCAGGTTCAAAGTTAACTCGGTTGTTTTGAATCCCTCGGTCGACAACAATTTCTACACCTTCAGGGAAAAGAAGTCCTGCAAGCTTATTAACCTCTCCCAAGCTCAACTTAAGCCCTATGTTTGCATCAATACCTGTAAGAGATGTGAGCACTTTCGTAACATCATCGGAATGGGTTTTAATTGTGCCATCAGGATTTCTAGGATTACCAGGCAGTGGAGAACCTAACATCTCCAAAGTCGTTAAATCACCCAATTCACCATCAATCAGATAGTAGGCTGGCAAATCACGACCCAAAAAGATGATATAAACTCCAGATTCTTGAAAAATTATTTGAAGTACCCCGTCAGAATTCCCTATGTGTTCCTGCCCATCAGCAAAGTAAACGTGGGGATTATCTGGTTCGTCACGTGAATAAACAGTTTTATCAGTAATAACCAGGTCTATCACTATCTTTTCTCTATCTCTTATTTGTTCTCTTAGACCATCTATAACCAACCTTAGCGACTCTATTGTCCCCGTGGATTCGGCCATAGTTTCAACTGCATCCAGCTTTGCGAGTATGCTGTCCCGGAGGTAAATGTACGGGTTGTAAGTTCGTTGCATTTCTACCTCTCCCCCAGTTTCAGGCATCGGAGGATTTATACCTCCTGTCCCACCTCCCACAGAGACTTCGATAGGACTTAAGGCTGGTGTTTGGGTTAGTGTCGGCAACATCGTCGAAGTTGCTGTCGGACTTGGAGTAGTCGTAGGTGTTTCGGTAGCTGAAATGGATTGAGTAGTTGGAACTCCTGTCAAAACTGCACTTACTGGCGTTACCGTGGAAGCTGGACTTGGGATAGGGTTATCGCCATTGAAACTCACCCCCTGCCCCCCAGAAGTGTTGCCCCCTCCGGAATTACCGCTACGAGATTGCTCAGAACTATCTTGGATAGGTGCCACGGTAGACTCCAAAGGCAGGCCCGTGCCAACTGGGGTAGGTGTTTCACTAGGTACAGGTGGGAATGTCGGAGTTTGAGACGGGGTAAGTGTAGATGTCGGGCTAGGCGTGGCAGTTGGGACTTGAGTAGACGATGAGGGTGTGGATGTCGGCGTCATAGTTGGGACAGATGTCGCAGCGACAAGTTCAGTAGGACTTGCTTGCGGTATTTGGGGGGGTACAGGGACAGAGGGTTGAGTTGCCGGGGCCACTACTTCATCCTCAGTGCTGTTACCACTCCCTCCAGAGATACCGCCCTCAATTGATGGGGCCATTTCAGCCGGATCAACATTTCCGGATACATCTGACCCTTGTATCGAATTATCCGTATCCGAACTCTCTCTTTGCACATTGCCTGAATCAGCTACAGCATTGACAGCACCTAGCAAAGCATCAAACTCAGCCTGACTTATAGAATCTTGTTCAGGCACTGCGCCTCCAATCGCTGCATTTATCATAGAACCTGCCTGCTCATTACTAGATATCGCCCCAAGTAAATTAAAAGCACCGCTTATTCCACCGGGAAACTTTGATTCCAGCAACACCCCCCCCGCAGCTGCAGCAACTGAGATAGAAAGAAAAATCCCTCCAGCAAATGCCACCCACTTCTTCCTACGCTTCAGCTTGCCAGCCCACTCTTTGGTTTTCCTACCAGGTTCTTCTTCTAAACCAAAACTCTTAAGTTCGGACTGGGTCGGGTGATTAGCTATGAACCTGGCATCATACATAGACCTATGAAAGTTCTGATTCCACATAGAGAGACAATTCTCATACGTACTTATTAAAAGAGAGTCATCAGGCTCTTTGCTAGTAAGCTTCTTCAAGTAGGATTTCAGGAATTTGAGGGCATTAGACTTGCGTTCTGAGAAATCCTTATCGTTCTCGCCTAGAACCTTGCCGCAGAAGTAATAGCATGCAACCCTACTATTCATTCTGCCGGAGCTTATTAGCTCTGCCAATCGGTTCTCTGGCTTTACCTGGTTAGCCTCCGCCACCCCAGGCTGTTGCAGAGACTGCCCCATTGATGTCCAATGATCCATCGTCGTCATGATTTCAATTGTTTCAGGATGTCCTCCTTGTACTTATCTATGAATTCAATCAGTGTAGTCTCCGCTTTCTCAATATCATTATCGAGTAGATACTCCAACTGAGAGTAAGGTTCTTCACCATAAACTTCTTTATATTTTTTCAAGGCTATCTCAAGTAACCTCGTATCGAAATCCATCATACTATCAAGTAATCTGTTCATTTTACTAAGTAAGTATTAAGCTGTATATTGTTTTTATGACCTTTCTCGAATTCACGAAACTACTGAGGACTGAAGTAAAAAGTGCTCTCCCAGAACTAATCTACGCCCCAGCAGAATCAAGACCCGGGTTATTCTTTGGCGGAAGCAATATTTTTTGGGAGAAGATAAAAGAGCTACGGAAATATACAGACTCCACTGCCGACAAATTTTCAAAAGAGCACGTGGGCTCGACCGGTTGGGAATATGAAATGATGATGGCTGAGTTTGACGGGAAGTTCTTTTATTCGGCACCATCGACTTCACGAGACTATACACAAGTAACTTCCAAACATTCTCTGGGTGTAAAACCTGCTCTGGATAATGCCACGATGACACTGACAGAAGAGGTCACGATCGACGACAAAGTAGTTTCTAAAACAAAAATAACTGGACGAGACAAGGTGGAGAAAAGGATCAAAGAGGTTTGGAGTGGCGAAGCTTCAACGCATAAGACTCGACCGCAATTCGTGTGTCACTTCCACTCTCATCCTCAAGTACAAGTCTCCGGGAGTGAGAAGCGGATTTACACGTTCTTTTCTCCTCAAGATTTAAATAGCTTGTTGTACGGATCTACCCCGATCATGGGTCTGGTTACAGATCGGCTGTGGCTTCTGATAAAGCCCAAGACTTCTAGTTCCGCTCCGGCATCTGCCGATCTTCAAGAAGTCACTCGCACCGAAGCCCAAGATCCTGGGAATCTGGAGGCCAAAGCCGCCGAAGTGATGAACAAATATGGCTTCGCCCTGTACGTCGCCCCCTTCGGCGGCACGTTCAAACGGCTCACGAAGGCCTAAAAATCGTTCAAAAAACACTAAAATCTTCTAAGAAAAAGGGGGTAAAACATGCCCAATTACCTATATCGCTCGTTACCAGATAAGACTTTCCAGGATACTCAATACAATAACCCATAGCTATTGACACACACCCAGTATGTATCTATAATATATGTACATCAAATTAATAAACCCCCTTTTCTGAAATGTTAGATTACTGATCTCACATTTTTGAATAGGGATAACCCTCAAAAGTTTCCCGTTTTCCCTGCAAATTGAATCCTATGTTACTTCGGTATCTAGGAAGCACCTTAACAAGTTCATAGAGGGTTTTATACGCCAACTAGGCTATCTAGGTTGGTAGCTTGCTTGGCGTATAAAACATTAGGAGAATTGATATGAAGAAAAAACTGATTATCGCCGCCCTGGTGATATTTGTCGGGTTACCCCTCCTTCTGGTAGTCATTTCAACAGCTACCACCACCGAAGCAGCGACCCCCGACGAGCCAACCGTCATCGTAATCTTCTCTCCCCAAAAGGGTGAAGAGAAGGCTTTCGAAGTGCCCGTAGCGGCACTATCGAGCCAGGGTTTTATTGCCTTGGTCAATGCGATGAAAATTGCAACCGGGGGAGGAACATTCACAGTTTCCTCCTTGACTCAAATCCCTCTGCCTAATGGGGAAAGAATAGAGGCCGGAGTCCCCAGGGACTTTGGCTTCTAACTCTATGAACTTGAAACCCCCGGGACTATCATTAGCCCGGGGGTTTTCATTTCTATAAACGAATTTTTGCCTTTATTCCTCGCCCAACACTTGCTTCATGATTCCACCTGGCACTTCTGCGTAGTGGCTGAATTGCATGTTTGGAATCGCTTTACCGCTAGTTAGGTTACGCAAATCACTTACGTATCCAAACATTTCGGCAAGTGGAGCTTCGGCTGTGATTTCCTTCATTTTTCCACGTTGCGTTAGTCCTTTTGGAATTCCACGGTGGCTAGAAAGATAACCTGTGACGGCTCCAACAAATTCCTCAGGAACTGTAACAGAGACCTTCATCATTGGCTCTAATAGAACTGGCTTACATTTCTTCATCGCTTCTTTGAACCCGTAGATAGCACACATCTTGAATGTATCAGTATTGGAGTCAACATCGTGATACGAACCATCTGTGATATGAGCTGTAATATCTACAACTGGGAATCCACCAAGTGGACCAGCAGTCATAGACTCTACAATTCCCTTGTCGATAGCTGGGATGTATTCTTTTGGAATTGCTCCTCCCTTGATATCGTTTACAAATTCGTACCCAGCTCCACGCTCGCGTGGTTCCAAGTTGAAAGTGATGTCGGCGAACTGTCCAGCTCCTCCAGTCTGCTTCTTCAACAACTCACGGTGTTCACCAGCTGCAGTGATTGTCTCACGGTAAGCAACTTGTGGTTTACCTACATTTACTTCAATTCCGTAAGTGCGTTTCAAAATATCTACTTTGATATCCAAGTGCAGCTCTCCCATTCCGGAGATGATAGTTTGGGCTGTTTCTTCATCAGTCTTCACGCGGAAAGTTGGATCTTCTGATGTGAGTTTAGCCAAAGCTGTACCCAATTTATCTTGGTCAGACTTTGTCTTTGGTTCAATTGCAAAAGATACAACCGGTTCAGGGAACTTGATAGATTCCAAGATGATTTGCTTACCTTCGTCACAGATTGTGTGTCCAGTTTGGGTACCTTTTAACCCTACGATAGCTGCAATATCTCCTGCCTTTACTTCAGCGATATCTTCTCGGTGATCAGCATGCATCATCAAGATACGTCCGACACGTTCCTTGGTACCGACTGTTGAGTTGTACACATAACTACCAGCCGTCAATTTACCAGAGTACACACGGAAGAAGGCTAAAGTTCCAACATGTGGATCAACAGCAATCTTGAATACCAAGCCAGCGAATGGCTCTTCTTCAGATAGTTTGCGGGTGATCACTCCCTCAGCTCGAGGATCTGTTCCTGGAACTTCTCCTACATAAGTTGCATCTACTTCGCCTGCATCATTATGGTTTACAAATATTTTGTCGTGAGGTGATGGCAAGTAGTGACAGATTGCGTTCAACATTTGTTGTACTCCACGGTTACGTAGAGATGCACCAGCGATAACTGGGAACAACTTGTTTGCAATAACCGCCTTGCGGATTGCCGCGCGTAATTCTTCGACAGAGATGTCTTCTCCACCAAGGTACTTCTCGGCGATATTGTCGTCTGCATCTGCAACCGCCTCCAACAGCTTGCCACGCCACTCCTCTGCCTTCGCTTTCAAATCGGCTGGAATATCGCCGTGCTCGATTTGCAGTCCCTTCTCGTCTTTGTAGAAGTCTGCAGTCATGGTCACAAGGTCGATGATTCCGTTGAAATCTGATTCGATTCCAATTGGCAATTGGATTGGCACAGCTTTGTCGTTTAGTTGATCAATGATTGTGTCATAAGACATGAAGAAGTCTGCTCCGATTCCGTCTAGTTTGTTTACGTAGCAGATACGTGGCACGTTGTACTTTTCTGCTTGCAACCATACCGTGGAGCTTTGTGGTTCCACTCCTTGTTTTCCGTCGAATACGACCACCGCTCCGTCCAATACGCGTAGCGAGCGCTCTACCTCTGCAGTGAAGTCTACGTGACCCGGTGTATCGATTAGGTTGATACGGTATTTCTGACCATCTACATCCCAGAATGCTGTTGTAGCAGCAGACTGAATGGTGATTCCACGTTCTCTTTCTTGATCCATGAAATCCATGGTTGCCTCTCCCTCATGCACCTCTCCTAGTTTGTGTTTCTTTCCTGTATAAAAGAGAATACGTTCTGATGTGGTTGTTTTTCCTGCATCGATGTGGGCAATGATACCGATGTTGCGGTAATACTTTTGGTCTTTGACTGTACTGTAGTCGGTGGTTGTGGCCATGTTGGTCTAGACTTTAGAAAATGTAAATTAATGGAAAAGATAACGCTATCCCAGCGCAAGGGGATTATAGCGGAAAAAGATATTTGTTGCCACGGCTCACAAAGTGAGCCACGCTTTCAAAGCCTTGCACCACTCGTCTAGCGATTCTAAATCAATCCATTCACCCTCTATGTGAGGTTCTGAGCAAATAGGTTTTGACATCACTACTGGAATCTTTTTAGCGGAAAAGAACCTGCCATCAGAACCTCCGCATGCCTTCCAGAATTTAACTTTATGGCCGTTTTGCTCAACCAGTTTTCTCCAGGACAAAATAAAATCATTTGACTCATCTGTATGGTTAGCATCTCCGAATAGTATTTCAGAATAACTCACCCCGTGGTCAGTGCAGGCTTGGGTCAATACTTTTTCTATATCCGCTTTGGAAACACTAGCCGGGAACCTGATATCTACATTCATCTCAGCTTGTTCAGCGACTTTATTAGTACTGTCCCCGCCCTGAATCTTTCCCAGGTTTATTGTTGGGATCCAGTAGTTCTCTGCTGTTGGTGTACCCCATTTGCCCTCAAATTCAACCCTTATCTGAGTGTAAGCAGCTAGGAGCTTCTCCACAGCATTCACACCCTGCCATGGACGTGAACCATGGGCGCCTACCCCCTTGGCCTTAAGGTTTGCGAAGAGTACCGCCTTTTCATCGCTGCACACTTGCCAGTTATCTCCTCCGTCAGGGATAAATGCCACATCACAAGAATAACCTTCCTCATTCAACAGGTAGTCGACGCCGTTAAAGCCGCCAACTTCTTCATCCGTCGTCAGCATAAGCGCAATACCCTCACCCTTCCCCTCCGCGACAAGTTGGGTAAAAACATCAATCATCCCAGCAACTACGCCTTTCATATCACTAGCTCCCCGGGCAAATAGTTTCCCATCTTTCTCCCGAACTTTGAACTCATCAGTGGATGCCGCGACCACATCCAAGTGACCATTTAGGATTACCTTGAAATGCTTGGACTTGTGCTGACCCACAAATGCAATTATTGAAGGCTTACCGTTTTTTTCGAAACGTTTAACCGTGAATCCTTTCTCTTCTAAATACCCCTGTACATAGTCCGTCACTACCTGCAATTGCGGGAGATCAGAACTCACACTTGGGATTGCTAATATTTTCTTTAAAAAGGTGCGCATAGTTTTGTTAGTTAAGATTCAGAAATAGTAATTTGAGATTTTAGGAATTCATGATTAAGGATTAATACTAAATCACCCCTGACCAAACTCTGCAAATTTTCAGTAGGGTATTCAAAAATCTCAGATAAGATTACGCGTATATCTTCCTCAGATAATGCCTTCATAAACTCTCCCCAGTTACCCGCTTCCGCTCGCAGGTAAAGATTATACTTGTCAACTGGACTATCCGTCCTGTGAAGAGCATCAACTAACTGCTCAGTTCTTTTCAATGTTTCAACCCCTTTGCGAGCTATTATGAACAGCTCACTTAGTTTTCCTGCATTTGAGGAGAAGTCCACATACTTCCTCTCCACCAAATCAATAATTGCTATAAGCAGGTTAAGTTTGAACCGAATACTCCCGGAACTGAACTTTCCTTTTAAGCACTGCAGCATCTCTTGGTAGAGATATTCAGAAGTGTGTTCTGCGTAGATATCTCGGTCTGGCACCAATAAATTGTTTGCTTTAAGCCACTCAAAAATATCCTGGTGCCCCTCAGATGTAGCGAGTAATGCCGCGTAGCTAAGTACCTCTTGTATGGCAAAAGACTGCACCAATTTCCCGGATACCGGATTCATATCTGGTGTCGTCGGGCGGCTTGTGTATTCAATTCTCACACTTGACCCCATTGGCTGATTGTTCAACACATCAGCCTTGAAAGCCGCCCATGGATAAGACACTCGTAGCCGCACATCCCCGTGCAGTTGAGGTAATTCTCCCGTTACAGGATGTTCGGTCTCACAACCTGCCCTGTCAGCATTATTTGCCATACCATTCATCATAAAGTTTTCCATCCGGCCCAACAGATCCACATCTGGTCTTGTCAGGTTTGCGGGCATAGAAGTAGGCATGATCATTCTTGCCAGTTCGCGTGCATCTGATACAGGTTCACCGTCAGCCAAAGTGGCCGAGTAATTGAAGATATCTCCCCCGCTATAACACAGCGCGTTCATGACATTTCTGAAGTAGGTATACAGGTTCGCGGTCGATCTAGCTAAGTTGACTGAGGTATAGCCTCTTTCATCAACAGGGAGATCAATTGAATTGTGAACGCTGTTCATCAGCCAATATTTCATATCCTTGTTTGCCTGAATAAACTCAAATAGATTCTCAAAGCCGTAGTTTGCGGCAATTCCAGCCCAAACAGAGAATACTTCTTGCGGAATATAATTTAGGTAAGGAAGTACCCAGGTATTGTGTAGTCCATTGATCACGTTTTCAACGTAAGGACCAGTCTCGGGATTGTCCTGAGCAGTAATGCTTCCATGTGTTGGATCCATTTCGATCATATGGGGGTGAGTTGATGCAGCATTTACGAATAATCCAGGCCTCAATGACTCAAGGGCAAATCTCAGGTTAGCAGCAGCTCTCGCAGCATTTTCCAAGGAACCAGCGCTAACATTACCGTTATGCTCTCTTTGTTGGATGCCCAATTCCTTCATCCCACCGACGTCCATCCGGGATACATATTGGCGCCATGAACTGTCCCAGAATGCCGGATTACCAACTAATGTTAGAGTTACGTCTGGAACCTTACTTGCTGCCTGAAAAGCTAGCAATCTTTTTTGAAAAAGAGCGGTCTCGAAACCTACGGCGCTGCCGACATTATCAAGTGTATACTCTTGCTCGGACCCACATCTAACACCGTCGTCCTCAACCGCTGTCTCGAGATGCTTATCAGCCAAATCTTTCTCATAAGTAAGATCAAACTCTTGTCGATTTCTATCTAAGGCAATGACTTGGGCTTCGCCTAACATTAGGAACAAGTCCTCCGGCTCTCTATGTCGGACTTCAAGTATTGCCCCGTGCTCATCACGAACTATATTCCGTCTCCACTTTGAAGCAGGGACAAGGATAAGGTATTCACCCCGTTCTTGAATACGAATAGTTAGCGAAACCGCTCCATTCTCTTGATTTACTTTACATTCAGCTAACTCACCTATCTCAGTTACCTCTTGTATAAGGTCTTCTAAATGAAGGGCTCCGGTGTTCTCTTTGAATGATGCATTTTCATGAGTAGTATTTATGGCTGTCATGATACGCAAGATTAGTTTAAATGAAATTTATTGTTTTATATAAAACTTTATTTACATAAACCTCCACTCTGTCTTGAAACACATGAATTTCTCTCTCAACATTTCCAAATACATCTATGTTGGCATCCGGTAAACAAAATCCTTTCCCTCTAAAAAAACCTATTAAATCTGTTACCAAAACCCTACTTTTGGTCCATGCCTCAGATCCTCCGCTAACCACTATATGTGTATTGTTTGGAGAATAAGAGGTCATAAATTCTGTTAAATAAACCTCTAGATCACTTTCAATATTTACATGATCTATCCTTACTCCGTTGCTCGAACTAACTATCACCCTTACACATGCAAACGTATTGATTGGATCGGACAAGTATTGTTCTCCAGTCAAAGATTCAGGTCCAATCGATTGGACCTTTTCAAGTGAAGGGAAACCGAAATTTGTATCTAGTTCACGATCGTAGTACCACATAGATATTAAAAAACCTCCCTTTTGGGGAGGTTCTATTTTGTAAAAATAGGTATGTCCTCCCGTAACTTATCTCACAATAATGAGCATAGCTACGAGAATAGACACAAAGGTCACTGCCGCCAATTTGGCGAAAATTTCAGTGTTGTCGTTGTGTCTAAAATTGGACTTTTTCATTGGTGCTTAGGATAATATCAGATATATAACTGGGATGCAAGATTATTCTGGCTGTTTGAGAGGATGAAAATTGGCGTATTTGCCAAGCAATTTACATTCATCTGTAATGTAAGTCAGGATTTCTAACA
>JAEUSD010000028.1 GCA_016788825.1 Candidatus Doudnabacteria bacterium
ATATTCAACTAGAACTCCTTGCAATCTACGATCTTCGATAGAGAAGGTTAAGTACCAACAAAGCAAGTCAGCTACAAACTGTCTAAATACTTTCGTTATTTTTTCTCCCTGTAACTTTGCATTTGAAGTTAATACAAGGCGACCGTATTGAGTTTCGACCATTCTGATTCCCTCGCGTATATGAAGGGCCATGCGGACGCACCTTTCCATAGCCGATAAGTCTTTTGTTTCTATTTCCGGGTCTATAAAATGAGGTCTCAAAATCATCTTAAATCTACTTACTCTTTCTGGCGCAGGTTCATGCATTAAAGCTATGGTAAGTATTTCGGTTGCTGAGGTTGGCTGCATACTATGATTCAGTAAATAATACTGAAGGTTGCTGTTTCCCACCACAGTCTGTCGCACTATTTATAACAAGGCCGGTCTCCATGAATCCTTTTGTGCAGACATTACTGAATAGAGGATGAAGAAAGTATCCGAATACGATGGCTTTAAATCTAGAGGAAAGCCGGGGCATCTCTGGACATTCTTTTAGCTCTCTAGCAATCGCTAATGCGAAAAATAATAACCTCTCTGGATCTTCCCTGTAAGATGCTTCCCTTCCGATAAGGTGGTACATAGTTTGTAAAATATGACTAAGTAGTACGGGTTCATCTAGTTCTCTGATTAGCCATAACTCGTTTATAACTACAGGATCAAGAAAATACTTATTGAACACTTCTTTGAGATTATCCCGGGTAAGTACCTCTGGATTCATCGCAAAAAACTCTTAACAATTAAACTTTTTCCTTTGCTCACGGAGATGCCGCGGCTTTGGAGATAGTAGAGCCATTCGGGGTTAATGCTTCCAATGGTAGCGCCGTGGCCAGCTTTGACGTTGTCTGTTTTGATTTCTAAGCTGGGCACGGCGCGCGCTTTTGCGTCTGGCTCGGCTAGGAGAGTATCGATCTTGAGGTAGCTGTCTGTGTCGACGGCGGATTTTTCAATCACCAGTTTTGCACTGAGATCAAAATTGGCACGTCTGTATACAACAGAGCGGATATCAATACGGGACTTAAGATGGGGTTTTTTGTGCAAAAAAATAAGCTCCTTCTGAAGGGGGGAACTTTTACGGCTTTTGAATCTGGCAATTATGTGCGAATCTTCTGTGATTTCAACAGTATCGTTCGCAGTTGTGAGGTCAAGGTCTACTAACCGCACGTGTGAATTATACCACAAGGTACACTGTGAAGAGGGTTAGCTAGCTCTCACAACCAGTATTGGAGTGTGCTCATCCTCTTGCCCCATAGGGTTTCCCGCAAGGATGCGACTGAGCATTTTGTTATCCAGCCCCATTCGAGAAATCCCCATGCTTTTGCCCATGATCTCAGTATTTACATTGTTTGCATCCACAATAACGCTAGGCAAATTAAACCTATCCTCAATCTCTTGGCATACTTTGCTAGGGTTAGCAGGCGCCAACATGGCATATTGGTTAAACGGAGGGATCGCAATAGGGTTAAACCCGTCAATCGCATTGATATCGTTTCCAGCTATACGATAGAACCAGCCTGGACGTTTGAACACATATTTCATAATCCCCCCACCAATCACAGCCAAGATCATCCTGGGATAGCCCGCCTCGTTGATTGCTACCTGCATCTTTTTGGGATTCTCAAAACCAACGTCGTCAGGATACTTAGTCACGTATTTGCAAATCAATTTAGCTAGCCAACTCTCCTTCACCTCCGACTCATGCACCACACGCTTCTGACAGATAGAAATCACTTTCTCGGACAACACCAAAAAATCCCCCGGAACAGTATGAGGTTTGGCATAAGTCTCAATCATATCCAAATAACTGTCCCCCAAATTTATTAGTCGAGTGCGCACTGGGAAACGTTGGTAAACCTTACCATCAACATCGATATCAATGCTGCGATCAGGGTTCGCCTGCGTCTGAATACCTGTAGAATCTGTGCTCATGTAGTTGTAATTAATTAAATTAATGTATACTAAGTTACACTATTATATATCATGTGTGGAATTGTAGGATTTACCGGAAAGCAAAATGAGGAGAGGCTAAATGTAATGCTTAATTGCATTGCTCACAGAGGCCCAGATGATGATGCTAAGTTGCAAACAGACAACTTTCAGTTTGGGATGAGACGTTTGGCCATCATCGACCTCACTGATGACATTTACCCCTTGGGAAACGAGGATGGCCAGATCAGATGTGTCTTCAACGGAGAAATATACAACTATCAAGCACTGCGCGAAGAGCTGAAAGCAGCTGGACATACGTTCGTTACAGAGTCGGATAGTGAGGTAATAATTCATGGCTACGAGGAGTGGGGCGTGGACGTTGTCCACCGGCTTCGCGGAATGTTTGTGATTATCTTGCACGATGGACGAGAAGACAAGGTCCTGATTTTGCGCGACCGGCTGGGGATAAAGCCCTTGTACTATGCCGAATCTGCCGGTCGCATCATTTGGTCATCCGAGATCAAGGCCATCCTGGAAGGATGGCCAGTAGATCCTACACCTGACGACATATCTGTGTGGCGCTTTCTGCTATCCCGTGTCCATGACGACACGGAGAGAACCTTCTTCGCTAACGTAAAGCGCCTCCTCCCTGGCCATTACATGGAGATTGATTCTCAAGGAAATAAGAAGATTACAAAGTACTGGTTCCCAAAGACAAATCCGCAGTTTAAATCCGACAAATCTGATGCGGAATATGCTGCCCAGTTCCGTGAGAAGTTTGTGGAATCTATGAAATTACATTTGATCGCCGATGTGCCGCTGGGAATCACATTATCTGGCGGACTAGACTCGAGCTCTGTGGCCAGTATTGCCAAAAAGCTGATCGCTGAAGGTACAGACATGCATACGGAGCAAAATAAACTGCTGACTTTCTCGGCGTTGCACCCGGGAGAAACAATCGATGAGTCTGAGTACATCAATGAGGTGATTAAGTTTACAAACGCTGTGCCTTACAGCGTGGTTCCCGACGTAAACAAGTTCTGGGAAGAGCTAGATACTTGGATATATTTCCAGGAGGAGCCGACCATCAGTACAGCACCTTACGCGTACTACACTGTGATGCGCGAAGCGCGGAAGCATGTGACTGTATTGCTTTCTGGGCAAGGTGGAGACGAATTGATGGCAGGATATATCCCATACTTCATGAGCTATATCCAGTCAGCTCAAGACGCGGGCGCGATTTGGGAATTACTCCGCGAAAGTGTCGCGGGGTTCGACCTCTACGCGCCCTTCATTGCCCAGAAGATCTCTGCAAAGCTGAATTCAGGTAATCAAATAGATGTACGTGGATCGCTGAAAATAGATGCGAGCATGCGAGATCAAATGCGCCAAATCGAGCACAAGCATGCTCGCAACCTAAATGAACGCTTGTTATTCGATCTCACCGAAGGTTCAGTACCCAACCTACTCAGGTACGAAGATAAAAATTCCATGGCACACTCGATCGAATCTCGTGTGCCATTCCTCGATCATGAATTTGTCGAATTCGCACATTCGCTCCCAATCGATCAAAAGATTAAACACGGCTGGAACCGTTACGTTTACCGCAATGCGATGAAAGGCTTGATGCCTGAGAAAAATAGACTTCGCCGCAACAAGATAGGCTTTGTAAACTCCGAGTGGGAATGGCTAAAAGCCAAATCTGACAACATTCAAACGATCTTCAACTCCGAAGAATTCCGCAGCCGCAAATATTGGGACGCTGACAAAGTTCTGGCTCAATTCAACGATTGGATTGCGGGCAAAATCTCTGGAGATGGCTTATTCTTCTGGCGCATCTTATCCACCGAATTGTGGATGCGCCGTTTCGGCAAGGGACATTAATGAATTAAATCTTTCCATAAATAACTGTTCACTGGTTTTTGGTGGTAGAGGAATTATCCTTTTCGGTAAGGGTTTTATATCAATATTCTGCTTTACTCTTAAGTCGGCAGCTTTCATCAAATCCCGTTTCTCTGTCATGAGCATAACTTTATCTGCGCGTTTTACACTCTCAGGAATAGTTTCTGAAAGTTTAAACTTTATCGAGATCACTCGATGTAATCTGTCTTCTGCATCTCTGTAGGGCTTGAGTTCTTCGAGTTGTTTTATTGGTTTAGTTAAGTCTCCTATGTAAGCTTCGGAGGCATCATGAAGTAATCCCCAAAGTGCATCTGTAGGATCACAGTGTTGACTAACTAGAATACTGTGCTGTGCGACTGAGTAAAATTCTTTAGTGTGTCCGCCAAACCTACAAATATTGGACAGTGCGTGAGCAATATCTAAAATGCTAATCTGCTCTACTTCGGGTGCAAAAGGAAAGATTCTCTTCCCTGAGAAAGTATCTGTGTAATCCATAGTTTTTATTGAATAATATTCCGGATTTATACCAAAATTAAGATGTGTAGTAACTACACACTTCTGCTAAAATAAGTGTATGAAGGTATTCTTCGGAACCACAACAAGAGAAATTATTAAATTTAAAGATTATTACTTCGCAATTCGCAAAGAATTAATGGAAGCTGGTTGCGTTATTCTCGATGATTGGTTGCCTCGAGCTTATGAAAAGAAATTGAAGGATTCTAAAGGCACCCGCAATATGAAAAGGAATTATCAAGATATTGTTGAAGCAATAGATCGGGCAGACTTTGTAGTGATTGAGTACACAGTTCCTAACTTTAGTTCATCTCACCAGATCATTCACGCTAATATGCGTAGAAAACCTGTGCTTGTTCTCAGGCTGGAGAAAGATAATAGTTTTAAGGATACTTATCTTGAAAGCATTGATTCGGAGTTTATTACTGTGAAAGAGTATACGTTAGCAACCGTAGAGCAGACGATAAAAGAGTTTTTAGGAGAGGTAGAAATTGGCTACGGTTTGAAGCGGTACAACCTAATGCTTGAGCGAAAGCATAAGTATTTCCTAGACTGGGCAAAAGAAGAATATAATCTGAGCGGTTCTGAGACTGTTCGTAAGGCACTAGACTTCATGATGAGCTCAGATGAAAATTACAAGAAAGTACTTTCGGCCAAGCCTTAAGGAGGGGCTCTAGCGCCGATAAAGCCGCTTGATGTTGATATGCTTCGGCGTCACCTTCAAAAGTAACCCCACGGAGATGATTAGTACGATTCCCAATACTGTGAAGGAACCTGTGTAGCCTATCTTGTCTGAGATAATCCCGGCCATCGCCGGCCCAATCACGTAACCCATGTTCGTCATGAAGTCTCCCACACCCTCGATATCCTCCTCGTATTCACGCGCTTCGCTGATGTAGTCAGCGTATGCAGCATTGATAGCGGGGATACACAGAGAACTGAAAATTGCCGAAATAAATATCAGTAACATTACAAGCCAAGGGCTTGTGGCGGGGGCAAAAAGCAGCAGTGGAACTGCCCCAAAGATCAAGCCAATAAATGCCGTGCGCTTTTTGCCCCAGCGTTCGGCAATACCGGCGGCGGAGAGGCTGACCAAGAAAGTTGGGACCCAGTACGCCGCCACAATCAGACCGTTGTATGGTTGGATCTCGTGGTAGCTCTCAGCTAGCAGCGGCCCCAGGGTGTAGAAGAATGCATCATAAAGGCAAAATAGAGTTGTGAATAGAAGTGGTGACCACAGAATTTTTCCCACTCGCCACCAAGTCCTAATCTCACTCACAAGGCCTTTTTGCTCATACCCATGCTTCACAGGGGTCACATCTTTTCGGCTTATTGCACTGAAAGCCACAAAGAACAGAAAGGCAATTGCCAAAAATACCCACATCAAAATAAACAAGGTTGAATCTACAAGTGAGGCAATAGCTAAACCAGCTAACATTGGCGCTAAAATATATCCTGCGGACTTGCTAAAGCTGATAATACTAAAAAATAAAGTTCGCCCTTTTTCGTGGGCAAAACGACTGACAAAATCTAAGTTTCCAAAGTTTAAAAAGTCAAAGTATATTCCCCACAACAACATTACCAGGATGAAGAAAGGAACAGTTTTTGCTTGCCACAATATCAGGGGCACGAGTGCACACGCGATAAAGAACGCTAGGTAAAGTTTGCGATAGTCTGGATTACGCACAAAGCGGCTGATTAGGATGTCAAATGCGGCGCCGAACAAAGAAGATGAGCCTAGTACAATCCCCAGTTCCGTGTTTGAAAGTCCTGCACGGCTAAAAATGATCGGCGCCGCATAGATCAGGATTCCATCAAAAATTGCCCAGAACAAAATCATCCCTGACAATGGCAAGATACTATTGTGCTCGGCTGTAAATTGGCGTAAGCGTGAAAACGGAAACATTCAGTTAATTTATCTCATTTGTAGAGAGAGGGCAATTGAGCTATATCAATCTGATGCCGGTAGTCTTGACTTCGTTGATAAAGAGACCAGATAGCGTATCGTCTGGGCAATCTGATCTAAAGCCATGTGCCTCAATAGCGTAAAATTTTTCAAACTGTAGAGTGAACCGTCCAAGGAAAATCAGGGCTTCAAAACTGTTACTGGGAAGTGAATCTGAGATGATACATAGGTCAATATCACTAAATTCACGCTCATTCCCTTTGGCATATGATCCGAAGAGGTATGCCTCATTGATAACAATATTATTTTTCCTTAGTAGGTCTAGATAATCAACTACTTGCGATCGAATCTTTTGTGGTATTTCATTCTTGAGCTTAACCATGAGTAAATTTTTTTACTTTCAATAAAGTAATGTGTCGAATATTCAGTTGTACACAAAAAGTAAAAGGCCTGTTTCTCTGCTGCATACCGCGTATCAAGGTTAAATCTCGATATTGTTTCCAATAATTCCCACTTACGCGACGATATTTTAATATTCCCAAATCGAATTAATTCTAACAAATTATGCGTCGGTGGTGGAAGCTTTTGCGTCTGTTTTGCCACTACTGCCTTCAATATCTTTTCGATAGCTAAATGGCAAAAGAACAGACATGGCGCATACTTCTTGCCAGCAAGCAGATATTCGGCGGCCTGCCATTCTTCCTTAGAAGTTTTGAACATGTAGGCGATATACTCTTCCATGCTCAAGACTACAATGTGAATCTTAACGAATTCTTAAATGGCTGTACGTCTAGCCTACGGAGCCTTCCATTTCCATGCGAATGAGTTCGTTCATCTCTAGAGCATATTCCATAGGCAGTTCTCGTACAATGGGTTCGATGAAGCCGGAAACAATCAGGGCCGAGGCGTCGGCTGCGCCGACGCCTCGGGTCATCAAGTACCAAAGTTGATCATCCCCAATCTTACTCACAGTTGCTTCGTGCTCCAAAGTAGCAGTCTCCTCATAAATTTCATTATGTGGGTAAGTATCAGTCTGAGATTTATCATCAAAGATTAGAGCGTCACACATCACTTTAGCCTTCGCGTTCTTGGCACCTTTGTTAATCTTCACAAGCCCACGGTAGCTTGTCCGTCCACCGTTACTGCAGATAGATTTCCCATTAATCAGGCTAGTCGTGTTTCTGCCAATGTGGATCATCTTCGCTCCGCTATCCTGGTGCTGCCCAGCCTCCGCCTTGGCAATGGACAAAACTTCGCCGTGGGAATTGTCACCGCGTAAGATCACGCTAGGATACTTCATCGTAACCTTTGACCCTAAGTTGCAATCGATCCATTCGATGATCGCGTCTTTGTCGGCGATGCCACGTTTGGTTACCAAGTTATAAACGTTGCTAGACCAGTTTTGAATGGTGGTATAACGGATACGTGCGCCTGGCAGGGCAAAGAGTTCGACGACGGCCGAGTGAAGCGAGGCCGTGGAGTAACTGGGGGCGGTACACCCCTCGATGTAGTGTACTTCACTTCCTTCATCTGCGACGATCAACGTACGCTCAAACTGCCCCATATTCCTTGATTGGATAAAGAAATATGCCTGCAAGGGAATATCTACCTTCACACCCTTGGGAACGTAAATGAAGCTGCCGCCACTCCACACAGCGGTATTCAAAGCTGCAAATTTATTGTCAGTGTATGGGATTGATTTGCCAAAGTACTTTTGAAAGATTTCCGGGTACTCTTTCAGACCAGTGTCCGTGTCCATGAATACAACACCCAATGAATTCCACTTTTTTTGTAAGCTTTCGTATACCACCTCCGACTCATATTGAGTGGCAACGCCAGCCAAGAATTTTCTTTCCGCCTCGGGAATCCCGAGGCGGCTGAACGTGTCTTTGATTTCTGTGGGAACTTCGTCCCAGGAGTTGGACTTTTTGTCCGTGGCGCGGACGAAATAGTTGATATCCGAAAAATCTAGGTCACTCAAGTCCGCGCCCCAAGTCGGCATCGGTCTTTGCAAGAAATGCTCATAGGCTTTTAGCCTTAGATCGAGCATCCACGCGGGCTCATCCTTCGCCCGCGAAATCGCTTCCACCGTTTCCTTTGTCAGCCCTTTGAAGTCCATCTCAAATTATACCAGCAGCTATGTTAGAATTTCCCAAATGCATCAGCTGAATTTAATTCCAGTTAC
>JAEUSD010000029.1 GCA_016788825.1 Candidatus Doudnabacteria bacterium
AGACCTCATGTGTTGAGTTCGGGTGGAGATTAAAGTAAAACTGGGCGGGATTTACCGTACGATCAGCGTGGAGGCCCTTACTGCTAATGTACTCCCTAGTTAATGCTGAGATTTCTTTTGTGACTTTGTGTTCTTTGTGTTGAGGTGTGAAGATAATAACTCCGCAATCTAAATCACCTATATATGGGGACTGTCGTCCGCAGGCTTGCCTCATCCTCCACACGTTTATACTGCTACCCAGAGGGACAATCCGGAGGAACCCATCGACAGCTTTGAGCTCTTCGTTAAGAGTTTCCGTGATCTCCCTGGCGGCAGGAGCGAGGTTTTTGTGGTATTCATAATCCCAAAGGGTTGGTGGCTCTAGGTGCATACTCAGTAACTATGCGTGATGATAGCATTGGAGACTAGGACAGAGCTATTTGGTGAAGTAGCTTTTATGTAGGAATTGTATTCCAGCGAGGATCTCCGTTACTCTTTGAGAGCTTAGTGTGCCGATGTAGTCCCTGAGGGTTGAAGAGGTTACTTGCTCTACTTTGGAGACCTCCACTATACTTTGTTTCTCTAGGCCGGCTTCGCCGGCCGCAAGTACTACGTTTCCTGGCAGCGTGGCTTTGTTCATATTTGTGGTGAGTTGGCAGACTGTGATGATCTCGTTGTCTATTGAGACGATTACACATGGGTGAGAAATTCCCTCGCCCTGTTTGAGCCAGTAAATGTCTCCGGGTGTTGGTTCTGAATGAGGCATGAGCAAACTTTAGCATATTCTACACCAGATTGAGTCTAGCTTTGACTAGCTGTATGTCTTGTCGGACCTCTCGCTGCTCTTTTTCTGTCAGTACCTTCAATGTATCGAGGTCTACGCGTATTTGAGCAACATCATCTTTTAGTTCGAGTAAGTCTTCTTGCTTTGCACACTTGCTAATCAGCTCTTCCCTCAATTCATATAAGTCATCTTTGGTAGCGAAATTCTTGAGAAGATCAACGATGCGGGCAAAGAACATATCATTGTTCTGTGATATTGTCGTTTGTAATAGGTTCTGAATGTATTTTTTGTCGCTTGTTGTAAGTGCCATATTTGTAGTGGAGTAATTTTCTTACAACACTATTCTACGATCAAATCTCTCAGGTACCAAATTTTTGTGTCATTTTATTTCAGGCAGCAACTCCTTATACTTGGCAGTCTTATCTTGCAATGACATGCTCGCATATCTGGGGGATGGTGACGGAAGTGTGACTAGCTCTATGTGGGGGAATTCGGTGATAAGGTGTTTGAAGTGCCTTCGGTACTTTTGTTCTACGAATTTACTGGTGAAGTATATTCGGGTGATTTTGTTACTTCGAAGAAGCTCGTTCAGCGATTCATTCCACACGATGTTTGTAAGGTTTGTATCCAGGCTGTTGTTTTTGACACGTTCGCACTGGTAAATGATATCTGCAATACCTATTTCAAGTTTGCTGAATAGTTCGATTTTAGATTTTTTAGTAAGTAACTGGACTGAGTAAACTTTTTCAATTATTCGCCAGAATTGGTTGAATCTACTGCTGTAATACCAGTCATATTTGGGATCTGTATCCATTCCCTTGGCAGCGAAGCTGCCGAGTAAGAGATAGCGCATGTTTGGCGGAGTGAAGTTTCCGAGTGGATGGGTTTCAAGCATGATTGAGTTCGAGTAAATTATACCTCTTGTCGACTGGCAATTATGTCTCTGAACGCTTGTAGTCTGGTACTGCTTAACCAGCCTAGCCCACCTTCTTCTCGTGTGACTTGCCAATGACGAGAAACTTGTTTTGAGGTGTCCTCTCGGGCGGCATTTAATGCAATAACATCTGTGAGGGCTGATAGAAACCAGTCTTTATGCCTTGCGATATCTGGAATTATCTTTGCAAAGGCAACTGACATGAAACGCTCAATGAAATGGCAGACGGTGAATTCGATCAATATGTAGGGGGCGGTGAGTTGGGTATGTCCCCAAATTAGTCTATCTGCTAGGGGATCCCCGTCGTAGGGGACTTGGCCACTTGCCTTGTATTCACTCCCATTTTTCATCATTTCCTGCAAGTTAGTTAGGGCTGCTTTAAAGACTGGTGAGGCTGGGTTCGCGGCTTCTCGGATTAGGTCTCTGAGTGACTCTTTCTGCTCTGTTGAGATGGTATTGAGAACATCCAGTAAATTATGGTGTGAAGCACTGTCGGGTTTCTCTAAAGCCTTACTTCTATAGTACTGTGCAATGATCGTGAGATTTTCCTCTGATAGGTTTGTCATCTGATCTACAAGTTGCACATAACGATAAAAGATTCTGCTTACCATCAAAGGGTTATTGACTGCCAATTCATATGCGGCAGTGATCTCAGGGACTTCTTCATTTACCTGTTTGAATGCCTGGATGACTTCGGTATTTCGACTCTGGGTAATTAAATCTTTTAGTGTTTGTGTGTTGGTCATACGGGATTTTACCAGAGATTTGGCTGAAAATAATTGCCTTGCCGTTAGGCTTCAACCAACTCCTCGACAACCAGGGCTTCTTGAACCAAGCTAGCTTGGCCTGGTATTTCGGCTTCGATGGCTGCTATCAAGGGGTTTATGTATTGGCTACTTAATTGCTCAAGAGGGATGTTTAGGCTATTGTGATGTTGAGTCAATGTGGTGCGTTCACCTGACAATTGGGGATTGCTTTTCTCCAACTTTTCCATAGTTATTTCACCTGTGGGAAAGTGGATGAGTTCTAGTCTTGCAATCCCATCTATACAAAAGATGCTAATTAAGACCTCTTCACCTTCTGTATCTGACGCTACGATCCATTCCAAGGTTGTACAGTCACGCATATTTGTGACTCTAATATGAAGGCCGTCTTTTAGGAAATAGTCAGTATAGGTTCGCTCAACTTCGTTCAGTCTTTCAAAAGTTGTTTTACTAAGCTTGTGTTCGCCCAGATGATTTAGGTACTTATGGGTAACTCTCCTTGAGCTTAAACCACTCTTTTCAACAGTCTTCAGTTGCCATGTATGTGCCTGGGGGTCATCGTTGTACTGTTGAAGAGCTCCCAGTGCTTCGTTCAGCCTGGTAGTTATGCTTTGCAGATATTCGATATTGCTTTTTGGGTTGTTATTTTCTGAATCAGCAGCTTTTCTTTGGATTTCCTGTAGTATCTCTTCGAATATAAAGTAGTCACGTGGGTTTAGTCCTAGTTCATTGCAAATCCTGATTACTTCTACCCCGCAGCGTCTGTCGTATGACTGGAGAGTGGCGAGTGGGGTCTCCTCTCTTGAGTAATTGTATGCAAGGCTTGGGTCAGTCCTGGTAGTAATATCGACTAATACTTGGGCGACTGTATTTGCGGTCAGTTCCTCCCATTTTATAAATGAAAGGAGGCGCAGGAAGTCTGTGTCAGTCATTTCTGCTGGTTTCGTGTGATGGGTTTGGATATGCTTTCTTAGCTCGCAGGTCTCTGCGGATAATTGTTCTATGTTGGTATTGTTCTTCAACCAGGCGTGACCAGCTTCGTGGAATATAAGGGCTAAATCATCCCTCTCTGTAGGCATCCGGCCGATGCCGAGTGTTTTGTTGTCATAGCCATAGCCGGCTCTTCCATTTCTGCAGTGGCGGCGGATGACTAGCTCGATTCCAGATGGCTCGCTGGGTGGGAATAGCGTGGTTAAGTCAAATATCCCGTGTGCGCTGGCCAAAAGCATTCTGCTAGGTCTTGTAGTAAATACGGGATTTTGTTTACCTGTGGATGTTAAGTTCTGCAAGTCAAATATGAGTGAGGACTCTGTCCCGTGTATGGGGAACTGAATTCCGAGAAGGGTTTCTTGGTTCGGCCCTGTTAATTCTACAAACTTAGCGCCTCTGGAATCCATGATGGCGAAGAGTTCCTGAAATGCGGCGGCGTTGCCATTGAGTAGTTGAGTTACGTATTTCTGGACGTTGGGATTATCGGCTCGTACGGGGTTGTGGGTACAGTTTTCTGGCTGCAATCTTAATTGAGAGACCCCTTGGAGTACCTCAGCTAGTGGTGCGCTGATGGTTTCGCTGGGCAGTCTGTAAGCATGGTTGGTTACAAACAGGTGGTGTATATAGTAAGTATATACCAATTATATCACAACCTTGTATATAGTGGGTATGTTATAATCCTTGTCACGTATGCAAAGACATTTGATTGAACAAACAAATTTATATACACGTCGAAACTCAGACTTACTTCGGGAGCTGTTTGTGCGGTACCCCAATGTGGCAATAATGTTGCTGCCAGTTATCTTCTTAACATTTTTAACACCAACTAACATTGCAAATGCACAAGATTTTGATTTTGTCCCTTCTGAGGATCAGCTTCCCCTTGCTCAGAGCTTACTAGCTGAACTCGGTGGGCCGGAATTGACTCTTACTGAGCAACAGGTGTTTTTTCATGGCTTGTTCCGCGCAAGCGATGAGGCTTTCAGAAAGTACTTTGAGCTGAGGGCGATTTGTGCCGGGTTGGGACAGGACGCTGTGATCTTTCCTTTTGTGCAGTTTGGCGATTCACACGATCCCGATAATCCAAACAAGCTTACTGCTATTATCCCCTATGCGGCAGCTTGTGGTTTTCTAAGTGTGCCAGAGGAAGCAGGTACTAATCTTAATTCAAGTACCTTGCCTGCGCAGTTGACTATGATGAATAATGTTGACCCTGGATCTTCTTCAATTGCGCAAAGGTTTCCGTATGGAATGTTTTCATTAGGAGATCTAAAGGATGGTACCTCTAGTATTCGAACGGCTGCATTCGCACTCAAGGACGCGCTAGTACATGCTGGGTTTACGGGTAACTTCGAATCGCTGATGAGTTCTGAAGACTTTTCTGCCTTGGTTGAATGGTTAATCGATAATTTATGTACCCTAATTAGGGTAGATGAAAGAGTTCCTGATCCTTCTAGAGTTCAAGAGTATGCTGAGATCCGTACGCCTGATGGGTCTACAATTGGGCTTACAATGTGTCGTATATCTGGTGGATCTGGAGAGCATCTAGACCCTGCAGTTATAAACAGAAATGGTGGGACTAATCCGATTCTCGAGCGGTTGACGACTGAAGGTGATACTCAGTATTTGACAGTGACTCGTGGTGGTGAGAGTGTTAAGTTAACAATAAGTTCTCCGGATGAGACTAGCTTCATTGTTGTTGAGGTGAGGGCTCCTGAGGGTAGCTCAGATGCGCTACTCGTAGTCATAGTTCTCTTGCCTCTCGTGTTAATGTTCGCTGGATTTGTAGGATTTAATCTATACGGGGGTAGAAAGCGTGAAGTCTTCTCGAGAAATGTGGGCATGTTTATTATTTATGTGTGTGCTCCGATATTGAATAATGAGCTTTCTAGCTACTCGTTGGAAGAGTTGAAGAATATTTTAAACACCATGCAGCAACTCTCGCGGTTTTTTGCCGGGATTGAGTTTGAGAAGTTGCAGAGAGAAATAGATAGTTCAGGGGGGTTGTCTCATGTTAAGCCTGAGGATGTGAAGAATATTTACACAACAATGCTAAGAGGTGCAGTTCCTGCGAAGTTGGCTAAGGCGATACAGAGGATTATTCGCGACTCCGAGGAGCCTGGGAATGTGTCAATTAAGCTTATTGCTGAGTATCCGGTTTTGAGTTCTGTGCTGCAAGAGTTTATAAACCAAAAGGGACATAGTGAGTCCGAGCCTGTGGTTACAGCAACACCAGTAGAACCATTCAAGGGGAAAGGGGCGCGAAGACAAAGGTTGGAAAACGGATCCAGACAGACTCGGCCTTTCTCAGCTGTAGAACCTGAGCGGATAGATTATGAGCTGATCACCGCGAAAGCTGTGACCTTATTGCAGAACCTGACAGATGGAAAGAAGGGGTTGGATAATATGGAGGTAGAACAGCTACATGATTACCTAGAGAAGATTTATACCTATACTTCCGCACGAAGTGAATTTGAGGCCGCGATCTTCCATGCCAATGAAGAGAGAAGAGTTATAGTGATCGCGGGCGACAGGTTAGATCCACGTGAGCTGACGGTCGCTAGATTTAATAGCTGTTTACTAAGACTGAAAGAGTATGTAGCAGTGCTTGCTGGTAAGCCAGTCTTTGGTGCTGAAATAGCTTCCTCTCCGATTGAGGAATTTGCGCCTTCAGCCTATGAACACCTTGAAACAACTCTCGCCACAAATGATCCCGCCAGTAAGCTGTCGACTTCATTCAAAGTTGATATTGCTGTTCGTTACCGTGTGCACTTTGCAAAACAAACATTGAGTAATGGCAGGACTAGGGTGTTTGCGATCTTTACGCAGCACGAGAATAGGTAGGGTTTGCTCCACATTTAGATGCGCTATAATCAGGTTATGGTTCCCTCGGTTAAATTTGATACGGATATTGAGCTGGATATCCAGATGACTCTGAGTTTCTTGGCTTGGGGGAATAAGGATGGGTTGGATTTTTCTGATAGTATCTTTGGGCCGAACCCTGGTTTGAGGGAGGTAGATATGGAGGATGAGCCAGCGGTGGAGAAATTCTTTAAGAAGGCTTACGCTGAAAAGAAGGAAGATCTGCAGAAAGTGTTGGAATGGAACCGCGAAAACTGGGGGAAAATGGAGAAGGAGTATGTTACTCGGGTTATTAAGCTGTTCAAGGGCCATGAGTTTCCAGAGGGGAAGTATATTGGCTATTTGTCTATAAACAATTGCAATCCCAGGTTTTTGGAGGACAAGACGTTTCAGATGTATTATAAGGCGAAGGTTTACACGCGTACTATTTCCCACGAATTGCTGCATTTTATTTTCTATGATTACACGGCAAAAGTTCACTCCAAGGTGTTTGGGCATTTAGACCCGAATGAGGGGGTTTATTGGTCTTTGGCGGAGTTGTTTAATAACGTGATTCTGTCGTTGCCAGAATTTGTAGAACTATTGAATAACTTTGAGGATGATCCGTACCCAGATCATGAGCGACACTTCGTGCCGCTACAGCAGCTGTGGCAGAAGACTCAGGATGTAGATAAGTTTATATTGGAGGGGTTTGAGTATTTGAGTGCAGATGCTGAATCAAAATCGACGTAGGTTTCCAGGAACACTAGATTATAGGTCATTTGCTACCTGTAACTATTTTTCTTGTCATAAAACTTGACAAGTTCCGAAACTTCCTATAAATTGATAGTGTCAGCTCTTTGAAGTCCTAATAAATTGGCAGGTAGATTTGCAAACGCAAATTAATAGGCGCAAATGCGCCGCAGGACATTAGTGTTCTGCTGCTCGCCCCGGCGAAGCTATGCTGAGCATACTAGTACTAGACATTATCATGACCTGGCATCCGCCAGAAGTGGTCAGTCCTAAGTAGTTTTTTTCAGCACAAAATCGGGGTAGTAAATAGCACTCAGATCTATGGCAGGCCTGTCATCAGCACGGCAGTATTGCCGTATTTTATTTATTAGGATACATCTTATGAAGAAGATGAATTCGAAGAAGCTCTCTCTTCTCAAAGCGCATTTTGCGTATATTGAAAAGGAAGCGAATCTGAGTGCTAGCGACATCGCTACAATCGGTAAACTTCTGTCCAAGTTAGAGCATGGTCTCAAAACTGGTGACCAGAAGTCGGTACTAAAGGCTATCGATATGATTGCTGAAGTACTCTTGAGTGTAACGACGTAGCAACTACCCCTTTTTCTCTATTTAAACAACATGAATTACGCGAAAGCAATAAAACTAATTCGTTTACTAAAAGGGTATTCCCAAGTTCAAGCAGCAGACTTAGCAGGCCTGGATCAAAGCTATTTATCAAAGATTGAGAATGGGGCGAGGGTTCCACCAATTGAGATCTTTGCCAAGATAGTGAATTCACTAAATGTTCACTTAAA